>NZ_JBQHUC010000027.1:0-41570 GCF_052065395.1 Bariatricus sp. HCP28S3_F11
CACCACCCCCATTCTATGTAGAATAGAGGTCAGCCACCCTATAACACGGTTGTTCCTGATAGAAGTTTATCATATTTTAGTCTGTTTTTCATTGAACTTGTAATTTAATCTGCTTCTACATTGCTTTCCACATTCTGATGTATTGCTCCAGTAAATTCATCCCTTGCGTTTTGTAGTTTGATATGATATATTATAAACACAAGGAGAACAACCGCCCACAAGGGGTTGACCTCGACATATGGTTAAAGAATCACCACTCCATCTCTCGTCAAAGTTCTGGGGTGGTTTTTCTATGCTTTAAAACATTATCTGATAAACGTAAATACGAATGTCAGTAATGCCAGAATGAACATGCCAAAAGCCATCAAATCCTTGAAATCAAAAGGTTTCTTGTCCACCAGCACCACCCCCATTCTATGTAGAATAGAGGTCAGCCACCCTATAACACGGTTGTTCCTGATAGAAGTTTATCATATTTTAGTCTGTTTTTCATTGAACTTGTAATTTAATCTACTCTCGTATTGCCCACCTCATCTTCGTGGACTTCGCACGTCCATTTCTTGCGCACTCTTCTGCGGACGGGCGGATCACTTCTTCGGAGATCTCACTGTAAAGTCCCTCTTTCTTGAATTGTTTAAATGACTTCTTCACCAGCCGATCTTCTCCGGAATGGAAGGTCAGTATTGCCACACGTCCGTTTGGTGCCAGCACTTCCGGCAGTTTTTCCAGAAATGTGTACAGTACTTCATATTCACTGTTCACATCGATTCTAAGCGCCTGGAACGTTCGCTGGCAGGATTTCTTCAATGCCTCTTTCCGCTCTGCTTCCGGAAGAAACCGGAGTGCCTGTTCAATCGCTTCTTTCAGCTGTGTGGTCGTTTCAATTTTTTTACCTCTTTTTTGCAGATTCACGACTGTTTTCGCGATTTCTTCTGCGTAAGGCTCGTCTGCATTTTCAATCAACATGCCCTGAAGTTCCTCCTGCGAGATTCCCACAAGACGCCGAGCGGCGCTGATTCCTTTTTGAGGGTTCATTCTGAGATCCAGAGGGCCTTCTACTTTATAGGAAAACCCTCGATCCGGATTGTCGATCTGCATGGACGAAACGCCAAGATCGGCAAGAATAAAATCAAATTTCTTTCCTGTTTCTTTTGATACTTGATCAATATCTGCAAAATTCTGCAGCCGCACGGTCAAAATCTCTTCTCCAAATCCCTGTTTTTCCAGACGTTCTTTCGTTTTTGTCGATTCAATTGGATCCACATCCAATGCGTAAATATGTCCTTCACCTTTCAGGCACTCCAACATCGCTTTTGTGTGACCGCCATATCCAAGAGTCGCATCCAGTCCGGTCTGTCCCGGTTGAATCTGAAGGAAATCCAATATTTCTTTTACGCAAATTGAAATATGCATTCCCGCCGGGGTACTTCCTTTGCTGATGACCTTCTGAATGGTATCAGCGTATTTCTCCGGCTGGTGCTCTTTGTATTTTTCTTTATACGTTTTCGGATGCGTCCCCGAATACCGTACACGACGTTTATGCTGTTGTTCTTGATTGGCCTGTTTCTCCTGATTTTCCATCTGCGCCTCCTATACGTTTTCCACAAATCGCATTTCACTACTTTCTATGTTTTTTCGCGAATCACCATTTTTACCTTTTCCGTAAATCGTCATTTCATCGTCTCGTTACGATTCAAACGGTGATTTCTTCTTCCCCAGGCGAACTGCCTCCATCGTTTTTGCCATTTCCTCATCCATATGGTCAAAGAGATAGTTCTTTCCGCTTTCTCTGCGGCTTTGTGCTTCTTCCCGGATCTGACGACTCACAATCTCTACTTCTTCTTTGAATTCTCTGGAGGAAATCAGGGTCCCTCCCTGTCCAAGTGTTACCACCTGCTCTACACCGTCCGACGTCACGACTGTTACGTGATATTTATGACCGATTTCATGCACGACCTTTTCGATGTATTGGTCTGCTGTCTCAGCCTCTTTGGTATAAACCACATGAATATTATGGTATTTCTGGATCTCCAGATTGTAGCCTTCTACTTTGTATGCGTCAAATACAAGAATCACGATGCATTTCTTAAATCCCTGATAATTACAGAGAATATCCATAAGTTTTCCTCTTGCCGCTTCAATATTCGTCTTTGCCAGATCTTTCAGATCATCCCACGCAAAAATGACATTGTATCCGTCCACAAGCAGATATTCCTGTACAAATTCTTCCTTTTTTGCTCTATGGTTCTTTTTTTCCGGTGCCGTAACCGTTTTCTGGCTACTCACCTGTTTTCTCTCAATTTTTCCGTAAGTACGGATAAATATTTCTTCCAGTTCTTTCGATTCACGGGCATGGCGTTCATAGCGCTCTGCTCCGGCTTTGGAAGCGGATCGCCCGGTATTCTGTGGATTTCCGGTTCTCTGGGCGCTTTGTTCGGTTCTTTCCCCTGTTCCGTCCTTTGCCGGAATCTCTCCGGGCATCCGGCTTTCTTCTCTCTCTTTTAGTATCCGCTCAAGCTGCGGCTCAAGATGCATATATTCCGGTACTTGTTCCCAGGATACGTTAAATCCTGCACCATGTGCACAAAATACAGACCCGGGTGGATTATCCAGATCCCGTTCCGGATCATAACCGGATGTTTCTATGATTTCTTCCGAATTATGGCACGGCTCATAACCTTTGAATGTACAGAAGATTTTCCCCCTGCCTTTCGTATAGCCGGTGACTTCCATCTGATAATCGCGCATGGTCGCCACCGGAGCATAGCCTGTTATAACCGTCAAATCTCCGTCTGCCTGCGGGGGCTGGAATTCGCCTGCCATTTTCTGAATATCCGTAAGGGCCCGTCCGACACATTCCGATGGGATTTCAAGGCGGAAATCATAATAAGGCTCAAGCAATACATTTTCTGCCTGCATTAGTCCCTGACGCACAGCCCGGTATGTAGACTGCCGGAAATCCCCGCCTTCTGTGTGTTTCAGATGTGCTCTCCCTGCAATCAAGGTAATCTTTACATCCGTTAGCGCCGCGCCTGTCAGTACACCTCTGTGCACTTTCTCAGCAAGATGCGTAAGTATCAGCCTCTGCCAGTTCAGGTCCAGCACATCCGTACTGCACATGGTATCCAGCGTGATTCCGCTTCCCGGCTGCCCCGGCTCCATCAGCAAATGTACCTCCGCATAGTGGCGGAGCGGTTCAAAATGTCCGACTCCTTCTACTACATTTCGTATCGTTTCTTTATAAACAATATTTCCGATTCCAAATGTCACTTCCACGCCAAATCTGTCTTTGATCAGGCTTTGCAGTATCTCCGTCTGCACCGCTCCCATCAACTGCACATGAATCTCGCCAAGTTCTTCATTCCACACGATCCGCAGCATCGGATCTTCTTCTTCAAGAAGTCTTAAGTTCCGCAGCATCGTGTGGACATCACATCCTTCCGGCAGGATCACGCGATAATTCAATACCGGTTCCAGGATCGGTCCTTTTGCTTCCTGCGCGATACCAAGTCCTTCGCCCGGGCGGGTATTGCCAAGTCCGGTTACGGCACAGATCATTCCGGCCCCCGCTTCCTGTACCATCTCGTATTTCTCACCGGAATAAATCCGAATCTGGTTCACCTTCTCCTCCCAGTGTTCCGACGACTCCGGCGCATTTTCCAGCGTATCTTTCACCTTCAGGATCCCGGAAGTGATCCGCAAATGGGTCAGTCGGTTGCCCTGACTGTCTCTGGATATTTTATAAACCCTTGCTCCAAACGGTTCCTTTGACAAATCATCGATCGTCTTCCCGAACGCGAGTAAAGCCCGCGCGGGCAGTGCATATTCTTCCAGTCCCTCCAGTAGTTCCTGCACTCCCTCTACTTTCAGTGCCGAGCCAAAATAGCATGGAAATACTTTGCGCTCTGCGATCAGCCTGATCAGCATTTCTTTTGATATTTCTCCCTGTTCCAGATATTCGCCAAGTGCATCTTCATCACACATGGCGATATTTTCCCAGAATGTGTCCTTCTCTTCCGCCCCGTCAAATGCAATGCATCCGTCACCCAATTTCTGTTTCAATTCTTCCAGACGGGCTGCTCTGTCTGTCCCGTTCTGATCCATTTTATTGATAAATAGAAAAACTGGAATCCGGTAGCGTTTCAGCAGATTCCATAACGTGCGGGTGTGCCCCTGCACGCCGTCCGCCCCGCTGATGACAAGGATGGCGTAATCCAACACCTGCAGCGTCCGTTCCATTTCCGCGGAAAAATCCACATGCCCCGGTGTATCCAGAATCGTCATTTTCATCTGCTTCTTCGGCAGTTCCACCACTGCCTGCTTTGAGAAAATCGTGATACCGCGGCTACGTTCCAGAGAATTCGTGTCCAAGAATGCGTTCCCGTGATCCACTCGTCCCAGTTTTCTGATATTTCCGCACAAATACAGGATACTCTCGGAAAGCGTTGTTTTCCCGGCATCTACATGGGCGAGCAGCGCTGTGCATATATGTTGTTTTGTTACTGTTGTGTTTTCTGAAGTATCAGCCATCCAAATGTCCCCTTCTATTGCTATGAATCTATTCTTTATTCACCGATCAGCACTTTTTCAAACGCAATTCTTTCGGTTCCGTCCTCCACGACAACCGTTCCTCTTCTGGAAAATCCAAGCTTTTCCAGAAGCTTTCTCATCGGGCGGTTATCTTCGTGCGTATCGATCCGAAGATGACCGCCCGCCTGCCGTACCGCCCAGTTCAGGCAAAACGTCGCCGTCCCCCGTGCTTTCCGGTCCGTGGTAATCCGATGCACAACACCATAAGGCGAATCATCCATCCACGATCCATCATAGATTTGTCTGTATGTCGGATCCTCTCCGATTCTAAAATAAAACGTGCCGACAATCTCTCCGTCTTTTGTACAGACATAGCTGTCTCCGTCTTCTATATCAAGAACGATCCATTCCTCTTTTGGATTTGAAGTCCCCCATTGATCCGGATTCCCGTTATCCCTCATGAACTGTCGGGCCTCTTCATACATCTCCATGATCTTCGGGAGATCCTCCATTGTTGATTTTCTTATTATCATTCACTCATTCTCCTGAAATTAAAAAAGCTCCAATAAAATCACATATATTTCGCTTTCAGCGCTTCCACCTTTGCCGTATAAGCCACATTCTGTTTCTGCTGCATAAGGTTCTGTCTGATTCCCGGTTCCGCCTCCGCAAATGGAACCTTGGACGCCTCATTTTTCTTCTCCACCTTAATCAAATGATAGCCGAACTGTGTCTTCACCGGTCCCACAATAATTGTGATCGCAGGGACGGTTCTTTTGCCAAAGACTGTATAACACAATCCTACGAGAGTGACAATGAATATACCTATCTGGATCAGATCCGAATATGTAACAAACAATGGCATCACCCTCCTTTCTTTCGTCTGGACGGTGATGCCCCTTCTAAGTATGGAGGGGTAGGCCGCCTTTTATGTGTTCCCGACTATCCGTGAAGTCAGTATAGCACACCTTCATCGCGGCTGGCAAGCCAATGGGCGATGGTCGTGGCAAGATGCTGGGGTCAAAAGGAACGTCCCTATTTCCCATTAAATGTCAGAATATATATAATTCAAAATTATAATAATTAGTATTTTAAGATATCATTGACAAGTAATCAGATATATGTTAATTTGAATCCAGAATTTATGTGCATTTTTGTTTGAAGTAAATTTATAAAAGAAAGGAGTATTGTTATGAGAAGGATTCATCGAAGTATCGGATTTCTAATTATTTTAATATTACTTTTCATAGTGTGTTCGACTTCCATATTTTACAATTTTTTTTATGAAGAATATAATATCAAAAAATTTGTTACGGAATGGTTTACTGATGATAAAAAAATTCAAACGAGTTATCAAAATGCCATTTTAACAGGAACATATGATTCTATTCTGGAAGATCGATTGGAAAATTATTTCACTAATTTTAAAATTTATAAATCATTCAGAAATGCTTTTGAATATATCCCTATTCGCATATTACAAAAATATGATTCTTATTATATTACAAAGGTAATTGTTACTAAAGAAAAAAATGGATATTTAGCAACCGCATTTCTCAAACTAAAAAATGGGGATATAACCGTTACTCATAAAATTGAAATGAAATTCCAAACAGATATAAATTCAAAAAAAATAAATTACTTTACTGTAATTGATGGTCAAAATATTGAATAAAAAATAAAAGGGGTTGCTATTTACAGCAGCCCCTAACTAATTCAGCATTTTTAATACTCTCAAAATCACTTCTCATCTACTACCTGGAAAATATAAAATTTCAGATAATAAGATTCATCTGCCGCCCACAGGATCGGGTGATCCGGTGCCTGTGTCCGGTATTCGATCTGGCGCAGTCTCTTATGTACATTTTTTGCCGCCTGCGCGATCGTTTGCGTAAATAATTCCGGTGTCATGAAGTGGGAGCAGGAACAGGTGGCGAGATAGCCGCCGTCCTTCACCATCTTCATTGCGCGGAGATTGATCTCGCGGTATCCTTTTACTGCATTTTTCACCGAATTTCTGGATTTGGTGAATGCCGGCGGATCCAGGATGATTACATCGAATTTTTCGCCTTTTTCTTCGAGTTCCGGGAGCAGTTCGAATACATCGGCGCATTTGAATTTGACGCGGTCTTCGAGATGGTTCAGCTGTGCATTCAGGCGTGCCTGTTCTACTCCAAGTTCGGATGCATCCACACCGAGTACGCTGTCTGCCCCTGCAATTCCTGCATTCAGTGCAAAAGAACCTGTATGGGTGAAGCAGTCCAGAACCTTCGCGCCTTTGCACAACCGTTGGATCGCTTTCCGGTTATATTTCTGGTCCAGAAAGAATCCGGTTTTCTGCCCTTCTTTGACATCGACCATGTATTTGACACCGTTTTCTGTGATTTCCACATTTGTATCGAATTCCGGGCCGATGAAGCCTTTTGCCAGTTCCATTCCTTCCTGCTTTCTTACCTTGGCGTCACTTCTCTCGTAGACGCCGCGGATCTCGATTCCATCCTCCTTCAGAACCGTTTTCAGAATATCGATGATCTCTTCTTTCATTTTGTCGATTCCAAGGGCCAGGGACTGCACGACCAGCACGTCTTCGAATTTGTCGATTACCAGTCCCGGAAGGAAATCCGCTTCTCCGAAGATCACACGGCAGCTGCCCGTATCCACCGTTTTCTTTCGGTATTCCCACGCATCGCGCACACGCATTTCGAGAAACTCATGATTGATCTCCTGCTCTTGTTTTCTTGTCATCATACGGATGCGGATTTTGGAATTCATATTGATAAATCCTCGTCCCATTCCATAGCCGTCATAATCATGAACAATCACAATGTCCCCGTTTTCAAATTCTCCGACGATAGAGGCGATCTCATTATCGAAAACCCATGCACCTCCGGATTTCAGTAATCGTCCTTCCCCTTTTTTCAATGTCACTATTGCCTGACTCATCTTGTTCCTCCCTCACCGCACATTTATCCGATCAGATCTTTCCATTCTTTTTCCCGAAATCCCGGGAAAGCGAACGTATCTCCTACGAGAATCGGTCTTTTCACCAGCATGCCGTCTGTTGCAAGCAGCTCATACTGTTCTTCTTCTGTCATCTGCGGAATCCTATCCTTAAGTCCCAGTTCTTTATATTTCATTCCACTGGTATTGAAGAATCTCTTAAGCGGAAGTCCGCTCATTTTGTGCCATTTTTTTAATTCCTCCACAGACGGATTGTTCTCTACGATATGTCGGTCTTCAAATGTTACGTTCTCAGATTCCAGCCATTTTTTTGCCTTCTGGCATGTCGTACATTTTGGATATTCTACAAATAATATGCTCATCTCTTTCTTCCTTTCAAAATAAAATATCTATTCTCATTTATCACCCGCATCCGGTGATCAATTGACTACTATAGTATGTCCCGGCATTCTATCCGCGCAGCCCTGCAATGATCCGGTTCGGATACAGGAACAGATCCAGCCCGTCCTGCATGGAGCGGACACAGATATCTGCCTCTTTAAACAGTCTTCCATACATTCCTTCTTTATCCATGATTGCAATGGAAAGCGCCGCTTCTTTCAGCATCAGTTCATCATTTCGCCCATTTCCCATCGCCGCGCAATGTTTGCTGCCGGTCGCCTTGATCAGTTCTTTTTTATATTCTCTGGCATTGCCTGTAGGAAACGTCTGTAAAATCACGGGCAGACCTTCGCACTGATCCTTCGCATTTCCATTGGTATCCGCCGTCAATATATAGATGCGGAACAGTTCTGCCAATGCAGTCAGTCTCTGCTTTACTCCCGCCGGAATGATTCCGTCCACTGCAATCGTTCCGTTAAAGTCCAGAAACAACGTATCTATATCCAATGTTTTGTATTCGGGAATTACTATTTTCATAAGCACCTCTCGTTTTCATATGTCCTGGTTTTTTTCATGTATATAATAACATAAAAATACCAGAGATAAACCGTTTTCACACAGAAAACTTTATTCCGGGCAGATTTTTTGTGATTCATATTTTTTCAGCAATCGGAAATACTACCATCGTTACAATAAACTATATTGACAAATTACGGAAAGGACATACGTATTATGAAAAAAAGCGCAATAACACAACTCTTTCTGACAATAACTCTTGTTCTGACGTTCCTTGCTGCGGGATGCAAAAGCCAGACTATTTCAGACGGAACCTCTTCCGGTGCTTCCAATTCAACCGAAAATACGGCATCTGCAGGAAACTCGGAATCTTCCGACACCACAAATGAATCCCTCACTGAAAAACATGATGCCTCGCTCAGTGATCTGACTTCCCAGACATCCGGCATGATTTCCAAAATCGACAATTCTTCTCCGACAGGAACGGCCGAAGAGCATCGGACGCAATATCTGGATTTAAAAAACGAAGTGGAAAAGCTCGAAACAGAATTAGATCGTTTTGAAGATTCTCTGGAAAATGATTACCGGTCTTCAAACATTTCCAGAGCGTATTTTCTGGAAAAAGAAAGGGAAATTGAAAATCTTGAGGAACTTCTGGATGCCGCCGAAGAGAAGCTTGATTTTACGTTCGGCATGGAGTCTTAACAACGAACCTGTAAAATCGGGAAGCCCTGTTCTTATCTCCGGGTTCCCGATTTTTTTGTCAGTACCGCACAGTCTCGATAATTTTGTAACTGTTCAGAGCCAAGCGGATTTGTCAAAAAAGGGCGTTGAACAATTGCATAATTTCTTAAGTTTTCCTGAACCTTCTGACTTCTCATTTACACATTTTCACGCACCATATATAATGAAAATATATGGACTCATTTAGATTGACCCTACAAAGGAGAGGAACATTTTGCATCAGAATATGGCGAAACTTGTCAAATCAGCAATCAGACTATTCATATTTGTTTTGATTCTGGGCGTCTGTCTAGTGTTCGGAATCGATTTTTATGTACGCTACAGCACCCAAAATCGAATTATCTCACCAGAGGATGTTTCTTCCGTTTCCGATGCAGATTGTCTTCTGGTACTTGGCGCCGGAATCCGTGCGGACGGCTCTCCATCTCCTATGCTGCAGGATCGTCTGAACACCGGAATCGCGCTTTACCAGAACGGTGCTGCACCTAAGCTTTTGATGAGCGGCGATCACGGAAGAGAAGATTATAATGAAGTGCAGACGATGAAGGATATCACTCTTGAACAGGGGGTTCCTTCCGAAGATGTGTTCATGGATCATGCCGGTTTCTCCACATATGATAGTCTTTACCGTGCACGGGATGTTTTCCAGGCCAGAAAGGTAATCATCGTCACCCAGAAATATCATCTTTATCGTGCCCTTTACATCGCACGTTCTCTGGGACTTGACGCATGGGGCATATCCGCCGATACCCGCAGGTACAGCGGACAGGCTTATCGGGACTTCCGTGAAATTCTGGCAAGAGATAAGGATTTCTTCGTATCTATTTTCAAACCATTACCTAAATATCTTGGCGATGTCATCCCCATCACCGGAAACGGAGATTTGACGAATGATGAAAACTGATTCAGCAATTTCTGACCTGAGACGAGCTTTCACTGCCGTCATACTGGCTGCAGGAAGCCTGTGCCTTCTTTACGCTGCTCAGAATATTCCGGCTTTTGCCGACTGGTACACAGCTCATGTTTATTCCATTCTGGTAGAAACGCTCGGGAGATTCTGGGGAATATTTCCATTTTCCGCGGTAGAATTCGGACTTTATCTGGCTATCTTTGTGCTGATACTGTCTCTTATTTACGCAATCCGCAGGAAACGCCTGCGCAGATGGGGAGCAAATGTACTTCTTTTCGCCTCGATTCTCTTCTTTACATACACCCTGTGCTGCGGGATCAATTACGGCCATAAGTCCTTCTCTGTGGCAACGGGAATTACTACTTCTTCCTATACCGCAGAAGAACTTGCTTCCGTATGTGAGCTTCTTACGAAGCAATTAAACGAACTTGCCCCTGAAATCTCCTGTTCCGAAGACGGCACTTCTCTTATGGGAAAAGAGATGGTTCCCCGGAATGCCAAAAAGGCTATGGATCATATCGGCACGCTTTATGATGAACTTGATGGATATTATCCTCTTCCAAAGCGATTGACGGTTTCCGAGATACTGTCCTACCAGAACCTGTCCGGCATCTATTCCCCTTTTACAATAGAAGCAAATTATAACGATGACATGACGGAGTACAATCTTCCCTTTACCGCCTGTCATGAGCTTTCTCATTTACGGGGTTTTATGCAGGAAGAAGAAGCGAATTTCATTGCGTTTCTGGCATGTGTCAACGCAGATTCTCCCGAGTTCCGATACAGCGGCTATATGTTGGGGTGGCTATATGCAACCAACCAGCTCTATCATGCAGATTACGACGCCTACAAACGGATACATTCCATGCTCAACAATCAGTCACGAACTGACCTTGCATCAAACACGCAGTTCTGGAATACATATGACGGACAGATTGCTGAAGTATCCAATCAGATCAATGACAGTTATCTGAAGGCAAATGGTCAAGATGACGGAGTTGCCAGCTATGACCGGATGGTCGATTTGATTATGGCATATTATAATGAATAGAATTTCACGGCAAAATCGATACCATCAATACAGCTAAGCCTCCGAAAAATTCCATAATCTTACCTCCTGCCTCATTCTATATTTGCTTTTTTTGTACAGTTATTTTATAATTGTATTATATTCGCAGAATCATTTTATTTCAGTCACCATTTGAGCGAAAATCATCACTATTTTAGCTATTTAAGGAGAAATTATGAAAACTTCAAGCAAATGTGATTTTCCCGTTGACCAGACTACACGCCAGGAAACCCGCCATCATGGAGACTCCAGCCTGCCGATTGGTATATATTGCCAGCACACCAGTGAATACCGACTGGGTTATGCCCCCTGGCACTGGCACAAAGAGGCAGAGCTTTATTTTGTAACAGAAGGTTCCGCACGAGTCATCACAACAGAGGGTGAGACGGTTCTCCATGAGACGGAAGGGTGTTTCATCAACTCGAACTGTCTGCATTCCATGCGCCCGCATGAATGTGACGACGTGATATACCATTCTGTCGTTTTTGACCCGTTTATCATTTCCAGCAGTATTTCCATGCTATTTGATGAAAAATATATTTACCCTCTTTTGAGGAGTAAGCAGGTCTCTTCGATCATAATCGATTCTGACTGTCCGCTTCACAGTTTTATCTACGAAAAAATCAGCCAGATCGTATTTCTTAATAAAAAGCAGACATTCGGCTACGAAATTATTCTTCGGAATTCTCTTTCGGAGATCTGGTTCCAGCTTCTGAATCTTGCAGACGAAAAAATGAAGAATCCGCCCCGCGGAGCCGGTCTGGATCAGACGCGTATCCATGCCATGCTGACCTATATTCACGAACACTATACTTCAGATCTGACCTCAGAACAGATTGCCGCAGCGGCCTCTGTCAGCGTAAGTGAATGCTGCCGCTGTTTTCAGCGCTGTCTGAAACAGTCCCCCTTCGATTATCTGATTGAATACCGCATTCGCCAGGCAGCCGGTATGCTGCTGGATACGGATAAACCTATTTCCGAGATCTGCATGGAAACCGGGTTCAACAGCACCAGTTACTTTAGCAATAAGTTTAAAAGCATTCTCGGACAATCCCCGCGCGACTACCGAAAAACGAAAGGAGTATTATGAGATCCTTTACATTCATACTTCAATACGTGAAAAAGCATAAGCTGAAATACTTTTTCGGCATCCTGACTTTGTTTGTTGTTGATTTCGCAGGTCTGTTCATTCCAAGACTGACGGGCGAAATCACCGATGGTCTGACTACCCATTCATTGGACTGGAGCAAAGTCAAATCCTATCTGATATTCATTTTTCTGACAGGTTCAATCATTGCTCTCGGCCGCTTTCTATGGCGTTATTTTCTCTTCGGTGCCTCCCGCTCGATTGAGAAAGAACTGAGAAATGATATGTTCGCCCATCTGGAAAAAATGAGTGTGGAATACTACAACGAACATAAGACCGGTGACCTGATGACGCGTTTCACCAGCGACCTGAATGCCATCCGTATGGCGATCGGCCCTGCCGTTATCTGTGTATTTGATGCATCCGTCATGACGGTCATGGTCATTTTCCAGATGATGCGTTATGTCAATATCAAGCTGACACTGATTGCGATTATTCCCATGTTCCTGATCTGTCTCGGTGATCTCTATTATGGTAAGCTCATCCATGCCCGCTACCTGCGGCGCCAAGAAGCCCTTTCTGATCTGACAGACTTTGTTCAGGAAAGTTTTTCCGGCGTCCGTGTAATCAAAGCATTCGTGCGTGAGCGCTCACAGATCCGTGACTTTGCCCGGGCTAACACAACCGCCATGAACTATAATCTGAATATGGCAAAACTCATTTCATTTGTTATGCCTCTTCTGGATGTAGTTATCGGACTTTCAAGTCTGGCGACCTTGCTTTACGGCGGTTACCTGGCGCTGATCGGAGAAATCACTCTCGGCCGGTTCGTTGCTTTCAACCAGTACATCAATATGCTGGTCTGGCCTATGATTGCCTGCGGAGACGCGGTAAATATGTTTTCCCAGGGCGCTGCTTCCATCCGGCGCGTTCAGGAAATCTTTGATGAACAGCCGGAAATTACTGACTCAGAAAATGTGGAAGAGATCGATCATATTAAAGGCGAGATCACCTTCTCTCATCTGACATTTGTCCACCGCGGCCATACGGAACCGACTTTAAAAGACATCTGTCTGCATATCCCTGCCGGCACCACACTTGCTGTCATCGGGCGGACGGGAAACGGGAAATCCACATTGGTCAATCTGCTTCTGCGGCTGTATAATACAGATCCGGGAATGATCTTGATTGACGGCAGAGATATCAATACCATCCCTCTGCATGTCCTGCGTGAAAATATTGCCTATGTCCCACAGGACAATTTTCTATTTTCAGACACACTGAAATCCAATATTGCCTTCGGCGCCCAGCGTGAAGATATGGATGCCATCATTCAGGCAACCATGTCCGCCTGCATCCATGAAAGTATTGTCACGTTTCCGGACGGATACGATACGATTGTAGGCGAACGGGGAGTCACACTTTCCGGTGGTCAGAAGCAGCGAAGTTCTATTGCCCGTGCACTTCTGAAAGATGCCCCGATTCTGATCCTCGATGATGCATTGTCCGCCGTTGATACAGATACGGAAGAACATATTCTTCAGAATCTGCGGGTTAACCGTGCCGGCAAGACCACGATCCTCATCGCGCACCGCATTTCAACGATCCAGCATGCAGATGTGATCCTGGTGCTTGACAACGGTGAAGCACGTGAGATCGGCAATCACGCAGAACTCATGAAACAGAACGGAATCTACCGTGAGATGTTCGAACAGCAGCAGCTCGAAGCGCTGCAGGGAGAGATTTCCGATTCCTTTTCGATACAAAATGATACATTTGACAGACCATTTGCCAGAAAGGAGTGAACGACAGAATGAAGCGACTTTTATCTTATCTTAAGCCTCACAAATTTGTCATGACCGCGGCCACGGTTCTTGTTCTGTTCATTATTGTCGTGGAGCTCTACAGACCGATCATCATCGGTGATGCGATCGACAATTTTATCAATGGCTATTACCGCCCATATGTGCTGGCAAATGAAGATGACCGCGAAGTAATTACCTGGAACGGTCTGGATTTGACACGCAAAACCGACGAAGAGCTCTCTCTCCTGCCGGAAAGCACCGAATGCTACCAGATTTTCCTGTATCATGATTCCTACTACATGGCAGAAAGCATCACTCCGTCTGAATGCACCCGTCTTCGAGACGCAGATAATGAATATCTGGAAAACTATGTCCAGAACGGCGCTCCCCTACTTGGCCGGGAGGAGCTGAAGGAACTGCGTACTTATGACTTTGTCGGTATTCTGCGTGCTGCTCTCCTGTATTTACTCATGCTGTTGATCGGCTTTATACTGAACTACATGGATACCTGGATGCTTCAGAAAATGGGACAGAAGATCGTCTATCAGATGCGTGAAGAAGTATTTACCCATATACATAGTCTTTCACTGACCTTTTTTAATTCGACTCCTGTCGGGAAACTGGTAACAAGAGTATCGAATGATACCGAAGCCATTAACGAACTATTCTCCTCAATACTGGTAAAACTATTTAAGAATACTGTAAAGATCGTGGGATATGCAGTGGTGATGATTTCCATCGATGTCCGGATGGCTGGTCTGTCTTTTCTCCTCCTTCCGGTAGTGACATTTCTCACTTTCCTTTTCCAGATTCTTTCAAGGAAAGCTTACCAGATCACCCGCACGAAGATTACCGACCTGAACACATTCCTCTCGGAACATATTTCCGGCATGCGTCTGATACAGATTTTTGCGCGAGAGGAAGCTAAATACAAACAGTTCAAGGGAAAATCCCAGGAATTATTTGAGGCAAACTGGCGTGAAGTCATGATTTTCGCAATTTTCCGACCCGCCATCTATCTGACTTCCATCCTTGCCATGGTCATCGTGATCGGAGGAGGCAGCTACTGGGTGCTTCAGGGTACACTCTCGCTGGGTACACTTTTTATTTTTATCAGCTATATCAGTTCCTTCTTTGAACCAATTCAGGATCTGGCTGAGCAGTTCGGTACTCTTCAGTCCTCTCTTGCTTCCGCTGAGAAAATATTTTCAGTACTGGATGTAAAGCCTGAGATTACAAGCCCTGCCTCTCCTGTTCCGGTTCAAATCAAGGGCCGTATCGAATTCCGTCATGTGTGGTTCGCATATGAGAAAGATGACTATGTGCTCAAAGATGTCAGCTTCGTCATCGAACCCGGACAGAAGATTGCCTTTGTCGGTGCCACAGGTGCCGGGAAAAGCTCCATTCTCAATCTGATTGGACGTTATTTCGATATTCAGAAAGGAGAAATTCTGATTGATGGCGTGAACATCCGCGATATCGACACGGATGTACTTCGCAGAGCCATCGGGCAGGTGCAGCAGGATGTGTTTATTTTCACAGGAGATATCAAAAACAATATTTCTCTAAATAATGGAGAAATCTCTCTTGAACAGATTCAGACAGCCGCTCAAACCGTCGGTGCAGATTCCTTTATCCAGAAACTCCCCGGCGGCTATGACGAACCGGTTACCGAGCGCGGAAGCACGCTCTCGGCCGGGCAGCGGCAGCTTCTTTCCTTTGCACGCACACTCGCTTATGATCCGACCATCCTGGTTATGGACGAGGCGACTGCCAACATAGATACTGAGACGGAAAGCCTGATCACCAAAGCGTTAGAGCGCCTCATGGAAGGCCGCACTACCATCATGGTGGCCCATCGTCTCTCCACCATCCAGCATGCAGACAAGATCATCGTTATGCATCATGGAGAAATCCGCGAACAAGGCTCTCATCAGGAGCTTCTGCATAAAAACGGACTTTATCGGAAGCTTTATGATCTGCAGCTTGTTAATAACTAATATCAGGAGGACACAACAATGATTAACAAAGAATTTCATGCATCCAGAAGACAAAAATACGGCGATTTACTAAAAGATAATTCTATGGGATTTTTATTCGCTGGTGACCTCATCATGGATCGGGGGGATCTTGAATATCCCTTCACTCCGAACGCAAACTTCTACTATCTGACAGGTTTTGATCAGCCGAAGGCGATTCTTATGATAACGAAAATCCATAATCAGATCCATGAGACACTATTCATCGACCACCCGGATGAAACTGCCAGAAGATGGATGGGTGTTTTCTACACAAAAGAAAGTGTGAAGGAGGAAACCGGTATTGAAACTGTGGAATATCTGGAACGTTTCGAGTCTTCCATTCCTCTGTTCCGGAGCCCCGACCGAATCCAACATGTATATGTAGATATTGCGAACTGGGGTGGCCCCAATGAAACAACACCGGCACAGGCATTTGCGAAAAGGATCCTGGACTATGACCCGACTCTTACGCTGCACAATACCTTCCATGCACTTTCTCTGATACGTCAGGTTAAGACAAAGGAAGAAATCCAGCTTCACTGGAAAGCATGTGATATCACCACAAAAGGCGTAAATAACATGTTAAAAAATCTTCGTCCCGGTATGTATGAATATGAGATAGAAGCCTATTTTGATTTCATACTGAAATCCAACCATGCACGCCATGCATTTACCACCATCGCTGCTTCCGGCAAAAATGCCTGCTGTATGCACTATGAACAAAATGACCGTCAGATGAAAGACGGGGATATGATATTGTTCGACCTGGGTGCCGAATGGGGATACTACGCTTCTGATGTAAGCCGTACTTTCCCGGTAAATGGCAAATTCACCCAGCAGCAGAAAGATCTCTACAACGTTGTTCTGAAGGGTCTGAACGCAGCTCTTGATGCCACAAAACCCGGTCAGAAAAAGAGTGAATTGCAGGAAATCAGCAAAAACGTTATGGCAGAAGAACTAATAAAACTTGGAATGATTGAAAAACCGGAAGAAATCTCCAAATACTATTTCCATGGTTCCGGTCACTATATCGGGCTTTATACCCACGATGTCGGAAATGATAATGAACTGCTGGAAGAAGATATGGTATTTACATTGGAGCCTGGATTATACTTTGACGACCTGAATCTGGGTATTCGGATCGAGGATACACTCGTTGTAACCAAAGACGGCTGCGAAGTGATGTCAGATGGAATTCCGAAAACAGTCGAAGAAATCGAGGCATTTATGGCAAGATAAGGGGCTGTCGGATAAGGGTGACTGGGGGACGGGTACATAGACCTATTCGTGTCTATGTACCCGTCTCTCGTCACCTAATTCGCATTCCAGTCCACCATGCTTCCTATCTCCCCAAGCAGATTCGTCTGCATGATCCAGCGGATCTGCTCCGGATCATCGAACTGGCCGAGCGCCCACATCAGCTTCGTCACCGCAGCTTCCGAAGTCATATTCCCGGTCTCGATCGCGCCGCAGTCGAGCACTTGTCTTCCCACTTCATACACTTTAAAGTCGCTGCCTTCATACATACACTGGCTGCCGACTGCGACCACCATTCCGTCTTCCACAGCTTTTCCGACTGCTTCCGTCATATTCCGCTTCCAGAACGGCAGTCCGCCGATGCCAAATGCCTCAATATACACGCCACGGATCCCCATTTCTTTCAGCTTGTCAAAGATATTCGGTGAAATTCCCGGAAACAGTTTCAGCAAAAAGACATCCGTACAGAATTTATTCTGAAGAATACATGGTGCGCCGGTACGTCTCACAATCGACGGATTGACCATCAGTCCACTACTGTTGATCCGTGCCGCATACGGGTAATCGATGCTTTCAAATGCATCAAAACTACGTGTCCGGACCTTACTTGCCCTTGTTCCCATAATGATCTTACGGTTGAATGCCACATATACTCCCGGTGTACCGCTTGCCGCCATATGAAGTGCAGCCCTGCAGTTCTCTGTCGCGTCTGCGATCGGATTCTCGATGGAAACCTGACTTCCCGTTAAGACCACCGGGATCTCCACATTCTGCAGAGCAAAAGACAGGGCACTTGCCGTATATGCCAGTGTATCCGTGCCGTGAATGATCACAATCCCGTCATACTTTCTGCGGCGTTCATACACACATTGTGCAATCCTGCTCCATTCCTCCGGCTGCATATTAGAACTGTCCAGCATAAAAAGTTCTTCGTTTTCCACTTCAAAGCCATCTGTCAGCCCTGCAATTTTATTCAATATTTCATTACCGTGAAGTTCCGGCGTCAGTCCCTTTTCCCCATGAGACGAGGCCAGTGTTCCTCCGGTCCCCAGCATCAGAATTTTTTTCATGTAGTTTCCTCTCTCCTTCATTTGCCATACATTCGCAAAGTATTATAACATAGTTCTGCAAATAAGAAAAGAATGGCCTCTTTATGAATCTCTAATCAAAATTCTAATGCAAATCATATCTCTGCCCGTCTACCAGTACTGCCTCTACCTCCTCAATTTCCAACGCATTTACAAATTGAATTTTTCTCCCCGTTTCTACAATCCTTCCATCCTCACTGCTGCTTCCCGTTTTTCCCGATTCCAGCCAGTCGCTTCGCATCATCTCGTCAACTTTCATACTGATCTGCTCCCTGTTATCCAGATAAAGACAAATCGTTTTTCCATCTTTCATGACTGCAATGATCTCTGGGAAGCGCTCTTTCGTTATTACTCCTTCATCCCCGATCTCCTGAAACCAAATTCCGTCTTCGCCGATTTCGATCTGTACCAGCCTTCTCTCTCCCGAGTCCTCCTCAGCAGAAACTCTGATTTTTCCGGGATAAATAATGATTCCTTTTTTCAGTTCTGTAGTGAGTGGGATCGTCATAGTAAGTTCTGCCTGATTGGTCTGCTCCACATCTTGAAAATATGCAGTTCCGCTCTGATCAAAAAGAATTCTTCCGGTATTTACATCCGATTCCAGTGTCCATGAGAAATATTTTTTCCACCGGTTATTGTCGTTTTCCTCTCCATTCTCTGTGACAAGCTCACCTTCTGCAGACAGATTGTCCACAGGCTGAAAATATCCTCCCTTCAAGGATTCCCCGATAAACTGCGGGCAGATAGAATTTTCTGTCATTTTCTTCCAGGCTTCTACTCCTTTCGCCTGAACCGAGACCAGAAGCGTCTTTTCCTGATCCACCAACACGGCTTCTGCTCTTACCAGATAATCTTCATTCTCTGCCATAAACCATTCTGAGGTCAATTGTTCTTCTGTTGTTGTCCCGGAATTCGGATTTCCATACTGCCTGATTGCCTGAAAGGAACCTAGCGCAGCATATCCCATCCCGCCGATACTCACGCAGACCAGAAGAATGACTGCCGCCACAGCCCATCTCGGAATTGTAAGGAGCCATCTGCTCCTGCAATTTTCGCTTTTCATCCCTTTTTCAGCAACCTTCCTGACGTTTTCCTCCTTCCCCAGCAGTTCATCCACATATTCCACAGGAACATTTCCCATTAAATCACTGATACTTTGTCTCATCTGCAGATCCCCCTTTCCCTGAGACGCTTTTCCATCTTTTTCCGGCCTCGCCTGAGAAGAGATTTGACCGTGTTGACACGAAGATTCATTTTAACGGCAATCGTGGTGGTATTCTCATAAAAATAATAATATCGGATCAAAATTTCCCGTTCTTTCTCCTTCATTTCGCTCAGAATTTCCCCTATGATCCTACTCTTCTCTTTTTGCTCCATCCTGTCAAACAGACTTTCCGTCTCCACCATGTCATATTCCTGCAGCGGCAGTTCTCCCCGGAATCCGCGAAATTTATTCTTCGCCCCGTTCCGGGCCGAGGCAGCAAGATAGGCACGAAGCGTTCCTTTCGTCAGATCGAGTGCGTCTGCCCGTCGCCATACACTGTAAAATGTATCGCTGACGACTTCCTGCACGTCTTCCATCGTCATATACGGAACCAGAATCTGAGAGACCACACGAATCAGAAATGCCTCATATTCTTTCATCAGCTCCTCCAGTGCCGTTTCATCTCTTTGCCGCATTCTGTCCAAAAGTAATTGTTCCTCCATCTTGTCACCTCCCCTCCGCTTTTTCTAATTCTATAGCCTAATATTAGTCAGGCGAACTCCGTTTTTCATCAGGTATACACACAAATCTGTGCATCGGGTGCAGAATTTATGATTATATTTTGATTTCTTTGCCATCCGTCGTAATACTTTCCACTTCATCCGGATTCAGCGGTTCTCCCAGAACGCCGACTCCGTAATATCCCCTGAACTTATATCCGGCTGTTCCTCTTGAAGCTCCCCATGAATCTGTTTCTGTAATTGCGATCGTTCTTCCGTCTTTCATCGTAATTTTTTCGATTTTCATTGCTTCCAGATTCCCGGTTGGCACATCCCAACTATCGGATGCAATGCTTCCCTCGATTCGAATTCCGAGCGGCGTGATTTCAACGGTTGTGAGATAACCTGCCGCCTCACCCACCTGCACCTTCTCGTGCATTTTTGCCTTTTTTATCACTGTCCGATAATCAAATTTCCACTCCAGATCCCAACAACCACTAAATACCAGCTCTTTTGGGGGTGCATCGTCATTTTCTCCCATTCCCAAATCATGATAATAATAGAGATTCTCAAAAGTAAGGGCCACTTTACTTCTGTCGATATTCTTCGTACCTGAAATTTCCAACAGAAAAAGCAGTTTCCCATCCTCCACCTGGGACTGCAGAACAGAACTGCGGTCCAAAGCTCCCTGGAAATAATTTGTTGTGACTTCCAGATCAAAATCCTCCGCCATAAAATAATCTGTTTCCGGGTCAAAATCTTCCGGGACTTCGTAGTCCGTATCGATCCGTATATAAGCCGCGTTCTTATCTCCGATCGAAGACGACGCGGTAAATGTAATCTCTTTTTGCTCCCCGGTGAGCAGATCCCTGCCACTGCAGGTGTCCGATTCTCCGATCAGAACGGTTCCGTCCTCAAGCTGCGTGGTATCCGCATCGCGGATTCCCATAAAATCCAGGATTGCCCGGTCCCGGGCGTGCCGTACCGCCGCAGACACAGCCATAACTCCCAGTGCCAGAACCAGCGTAGCCGCCAGTAGAACGATCATCAGCTTCTTCGGCTTCATTCTCCTTCGGCTCTTTCTGCCCGTTTCACCGAATCCCGCACTTTCCATAATAAGATCCTCATCTAAATATCCCAGCAGATCCAGCAGTTCTTCGCCTTTCATACCTCATACCCCTCCTTTTCCAGAAACTGTTTCATTTTACCTCTCACACGGAACAATATGGATTTGACCGTGTTTTCCGGGCAGGCAAATTCCTCCGCAATTTGCGCCACAGAATCCGCATACCAGTAACGCCGTACGAACATCTTCCGTTGCTGTGCCGGAAGGCTTCGGAGAAATTCACTGACAACTCTCCCAAATTCATTTCCGTCAATCACAGTCTGCATGTTACGCTTCCTGTCCGGAATGCACTGCTCCAGTTCGCCGGAAAGCTCCACGATAACCGCGTTCCGTTTTTGACGGTTCTTTTTCCGGCAGACATCCAGCGAAAGATGTCGGATGATCTTCGCCAGAAATGCAAAGAAATACTCCCGCGGCTCATTTGGCGGTATCCGTTCCCACGCCTGAAGATATGTGTCATTCTCACATTCCTTCGCGGTCTCCATATCCTGCAGAAGACGATTGGACAATACCAGAAGTCTGGATCCATATTTCTCACTGGTATGTCTGATCGCATCCGGCTCCCGTTTTAAATATAAATCGATAATCTCTCCATCCAGCATGGCTCTCCCCCCTGTCTTTTTCGACTGATTTATCATTCTGACCTTTCATTTCTAATAGCGTCATTTGCATCTCCCAGGTTGCATATGTAGTTAAAAAATTCGTGGATCTTTTTTCCGTATGCCTGACAGCAAAAAAAGATGTATCATTTTTCCAAACGATACATCTTTTTTCAGCGAGTTATCAAACATCGACCTTACAGCCGCTCCTTATTCTCTAAATACGATCTCTCCCGTTTTTTCATCCATACTCTCGACAATGGCCAGTGATTCCAGATGAATTCCCTTCGAACGGATCAGATCTCCGCCTGCCTGGAATCCCTTTTCAATCACGATACCGGCTCCGACTAAAGTTGCCCCGGAATCTTCGATCAATTGGGTCAGTCCTTCCAGCGCTTTGCCGTTTGCAAGGAAATCATCAATGACAAGTACTTTGTCTCCTTCTCCGAGAAATTCCTTTGCCACAATAATGTCATAGACCCGTCCGTGGGTAAATGATTCAACTTTCGTTGTATAGACGTCTCCTGCAATGTTCTTCGTCTGTGTCTTCTTC
This sequence comes from Bariatricus sp. HCP28S3_F11, assembly GCF_052065395.1. Lineage (NCBI taxonomy): Bacteria > Bacillati > Bacillota > Clostridia > Lachnospirales > Lachnospiraceae > Bariatricus > Bariatricus sp. HCP28S3_F11. Next base: position 22,352 of record NZ_JBQHUC010000027.1, read on the forward strand.
GCAAATACGACCGGTACCTGAAATACTTCTGCCACAACACAGGCAATTCCAATACCTGAAGCTTCAATCGTCAGAATTTTATTAATCTCTTCCCCTTCGAAACGGCGCTTGAATTCTTTGCCGATTTCGTGGAAAAGCTGTACATCCATCTGGTGATTCAGAAAGCTATCCACTTTTAAGACGTTTCCCTCTTTAATTTTCCCGTCTTTCCGTATTCTGTCCTTTAATAATCTCATCTTTCCTGACCTCCGCTTGCTGCCGGTGTATCAATTGTACACTTGTAAAATCATTGTACTTAGTTTTCACAATAATTGCAAGCTGTTTATTGCTGCATTTTGATTTAATTCACTATCCCATATATCTACATCTTCCAGTTCCCGTTCATTGGAAATCTGAAAGAAAACAGCATCATCCCAGTGCTTCTTCAGTACCTTTTTGCCGCCACTATCACCTTCCAGTTCAAGTAGCTCTGAAACATATTTCTGTGCAAACCAGACCGGGTTCCCTGTCCTCTCTTCACAGCAGACGCAGCCCAGTCCTTCCTCTCCGGATTTTTCCATATATTCAAGGAATTCTTCCGCCGTTTTCTCTGATAAATACGGCTGATCTGCTACAAAAAATACATATGCATCCATCGCACCGGCCGCTTCCAGCGCTTTTTTCACCGTCCACGATGCACCTTTGAAACTCTCAGGCGAAAACACAGTCTTTACTCCGGATTTCCCGGCCTCTTCTATGATTTCCGGATACTGGGTAACGACCAGTAATTCCCACTCTGAATGTCTATTTTCAATCCTCTTCAACCGCTCCAGCAAATGCAGATACATTCGCTTTCCTTCGATCGGCCACAGGAGCTTATTCCCTTTGCCAAACCGGCGGCTGTTGCCGGCCGCCAGATAAATTAAAGCAACTTTCATTGTTTCATAATTCCCATCGCGATCTTCTCGCTTGTGATCGGCAGTTCACGGAACCAGATGCCGGTCGCATTCGCAATTGCATGTGCAAGTGCCGGAGCGGGTGTATTGATCACAATTTCCCCGATGGATTTTGCGCCAAACGGACCCGTCGGCTCATGGCTCTCCTCAAATTCCACCCGGAGTTTTCCCATATCGAGCCTGGTTGGCAATTTATACTGCATAAAGGACTGGTTCAACATCTGCCCTTTATCGGAATACTGTATGTTTTCATACAATGCCATTCCGATTCCCTGCACGATTCCGCCCTCTGTCTGCACGCGGGCAAGATTCGGATTGATCACGGTTCCGCAGTCCACAACAGCCACGTAGTCCAGAATTTCCACATGCCCGGTCTCTTTATCCAGTTCGATTTCCACCATACCGGCCATAAATGGAGGCGGTGAGAACGGTGAACTGTGCGTCTCTGTCACCTGAAGTGCACATTCATTGCCGCACATGGATGATATGCCGATCTCCTGCAGAGTTACGGTTTCTCCATTTTCCAGATTCTTTGCACGATGACCGTCAAATTCAATCTTATCCACGGTACAGGACAGCATCTCGGCTGCCCGTTCACAGATCTTTATCTGCAGCTTTTCACATGCCTTCTCCACCGCTTTTCCTGTAACATATGTCGTACTGGACGCATAGGATCCGGAATCATACGGAGAAGTATCGGTATCTGCTCCCGATACGATGATATTTTCCATCTGACAATCCAGGCATTCTGCTGCCATCTGGGCCAGGATCGTATCGCAACCTGTTCCCATGTCTGCCGCACCGATCATCAGTGTATAGATTCCGTCCTCATTCAGTTTAATCGTTGCAGAACCGACATCAACACCCGAAATACCGGACCCCTGCATCGCCATACTGACACCGACACTTCGCACTTTGCCGTTTCCCATATCACGGCATGGGAATTTTTCATTCCATCCGATCATCTCTTTGGCTCTCAAAAGGCACCGGTCCAGTGCACAGCTCTTTGCCGTCTCGCCGTAATATGCCGGCATCGTCTGACCTTCACGGACCATATTTTTCAGGCGAAGCTCGACCGGATCCATCCCCAGTCTTCCCGCCAGTTCATTGACTGCACTCTCTACAGCAAAAATACCCTGAGTCGCTCCATATCCACGGTATGCTCCCGCTGACATGGTATTCGTATATACAACATCATAGGCGAAACGATGTGCCTCAAGAGAACCGTATAATGGAATGGATTTATGGCCGGACAGTCCTACGGTCGTAGGGCCATGTTCTCCGTAAGCCCCCGTATTGGATAACGTATATACATCAATCGCCCGAATTCTTCCGTCTTTGTCTGCCCCGATTTTCACAGAAACTTCCATCTCATGTCTCGGAGAGGATGCCGTCTGTGATTCTTCCCGGGTAAAAATCATCTTGGATGCCTTCCCGGTCTTCCAGGTAACAAATGCAGGGAAAATCTCCGCTACTACCGTCTGTTTTGCTCCGAATCCGCCACCGATTCTTGGCTTCATCACACGAATCTTTGATTTCGGTATTCCCAGCGCATTGGAAAGAATTCTGCGCGCATGGAATACGATCTGGGTAGAACTGAGCACATTCAATCTTCCGTATGTATCCATATAGCATACCGTCCGAAATGTTTCCATCATTGCCTGCTGATTCGCCAGAGTATGATAGTTCTCTTCCACCACAACATCGCAATCAGCAAGCACCTGATCAACATCTCCGTGATCGCTGCTTTCACATGCGCAGAGATTTCTCTTATTATCCGCACCGACCGGGCACAAGGATTTCCAGGTATCCTCCGGATGCACCAGAAGTTCATTGTCCTTTGCCTTACGGAAATCCAGAATCGCCGGCAGTACTTCATATTCCACTTTAATCATTCTGAGTGCCTGTTCCACACACTCCTCATTCGCTCCGGCAACGATCGCCACCGGGTCGCCCACATACCGCACATGTCTGTCAAGAATCAGGCGGTCATAAGGGCTGGGTTCCGGATAGGTCTGTCCAGCCATTGTAAATCTCTGCTGCGGCACATCTTCCCATGTATAAATATCTTCGATTCCCGGAACCCGCTTTGCAATATCTGTTTTTATATTCTTTACCATCGCGTTCGCGTGGGGACTTCTGAGCACCTTTACAACCAAACAGTCCTTCGGTGCCAGATCATCGGTAAATACCGGTTTCCCCTGAACCAGCGCCATGGCATCTTTTTTTCTGATCGGCTGACCTACTACCTGCATACGGCACCTCCCTGTTTCTTGTATTCTATAAATGCACGGATTCCTCTGAGCTGCCCCTCATATCCGGAACAGCGGCACAGGTTCCCTGCCAGATATTCCCGAATCTCATCATCCGTCGGATCCGGATTTTCCCGGAACAGCGCAATCGCATTCATGATCATTCCCGGATTGCAGAATCCACACTGCTCTGCCCCCTGATCTGCGATAAATGCTCCGAATTCAGCAGCTTCCTCCTGCAGTCCTTCCAGAGTCTGCACTGCATGTCCGTCCGCTCTTGCTGCAAGTACGGAACAGGAAAGCACCGGCTTTTCATCCAGAAATACGGTGCAAAGACCGCAATTGGAAGTCTCACATCCCCGTTTCACACTATAACATCCATGATTTCTCACAAAATCGATCAAAAGCAGATCCGGTTTGATTTCTTCTGTCACTTTTTTCCCATTCAGCATCACACTAATCTGCATTTTGCCGCCCCCCTTTCTTCCAGAAGTGCCAGGATTGCCCGTTTCAGGAGCACACCTGCCAAATGGCTCCGGTACTCGGCACTGGCACGCATATTACTTCCTGTAGGAATCTGTTCTGCCAATTCTTTCGCCATCTGCTCCGCCTCCAATTCTGTGCATCTTCCCTCTTCAATCGCCTTTTTCCATTCTTCTTTTAACGGAACGCAGATTGCTTTTGACGGTCTTGCTCCCACGACCGCTCTTGCCCCGCGATCATCCGCAGAAACAGCAACTGCCAGTACCGGAAAATCCGTCTTTACGTTTCTGTGTGAAAGATAGGCGTGAAGTCCCGGCTTCTTTTTCACGATCAGCCGCACCAGAATGTTGTTATCCTTCTCCATCTCCGCAAATTCTTCGAGCGGAATCACTCCGCCTTTATACAATTCAACATAGGTATCCAGAGCCAGAAAACAAGTCAGTACATCGGAAAATCCAAATCTTCCGAAAATGCTTCCCCCTACAGTCGCCAGATTCCGGAACTGTACACCTACGATCGGTTTCACGCTCTCTCTGACAATTCCATGACTCCATTCATTGAGTCCTTCATGGAGTTCAAGCTGACGCAGTGTAACCATACATCCGATCCGATATTCTACCTCATTTTCTTCAATCTGATCCAGCCCCAGTGCCGATAAGTCAATCGCTGTCTGAATCCTTGCATCGCTCATCTTCATCCAGAGCATTCCCCCGATGATCCGGTTCGTCTTTTTCTGGTTGAGCTGGTAAGCCTGCTCCAGACTTTCCGCCCTCACATACTCTTTGATTTTCAACATGTTCCAATTCCCTCCGTCTATAGGTATTTCTCCTCTATTTGATGCAGCGAAACCATACCGCCACATTCTTCACGCTTTTGCATGACCTCTCTCAGTTCTTTTCTTGTATCGTCTTCCAGCCTGTCTATCTGATTGATCAAATATCGATATTCGCAAACCACATTCTTCTTTTGTCCGTCCCTGCTGGTCAGCGCCTCGGCCATATGTACTACTTTAATCTGTTCATCCGGTTCACAACGAAAATATGCGCACGCAATATGGTATCTGTGGCACGCCTCTCTGAACGTTCTGCCGATCGCTCCTGCCCCTGCCACACCGATCACCATATCCGTCTTTGCCGGAATAACCGGCTCATGATCTGCCGGAAATTTCATCGGCAGCTGTCTGCTGCCATCTCCCTCCACCAGGACAATGTCATATTCTTTCAGCAATTCTCCCGGGAATTCTTCCGATATTCCTTTGATCTTTCCGTCTTCACACGGAATTCCAAGCGGACGAAAACCGTATCTCCCCTCCGCCTGCATATGCGTGGTCGTCGTAACAGCCACTTTGTATCCCGCATCGGTCAGTTCTCTGGCAAGAAGATAGATCAATGTAGTTTTCCCGCCTGCCCCAACAACAGTGATCATGCGATGCTTCTGCGGTACGATCCGAAGCAGGCCGGTCAGTTCTTTAACTTCCGCCTTCATTCTATACGCCAGCCTTTTTACAAATATCATTCAGGCAACATCTGTCACAATACGGTTTCGTACGTGCTGTACAGACATCCCGTCCATGAAACACAAGCCGGTGACAGAAATCGCTTCCTTCTTCCGGCGGAACAAGCTTCCAGAGCGCCATTTCTACTTTCTTCGGCTCCTTTATTCCGTCAACCAGACCGATTCTGTTCACCAGACGAATACAATGTGTATCCGTCACGATCGCAGGCTCACCAAACACATCCCCCATGATCAGATTGGCACTCTTTCTGCCCACTCCCGGCAGCTTCAATATCTTATCAAAGTCCTTCGGAATCTTTCCGTCATACTCGTCTCTCAGCATTTTCATGCATGCACTGATATCCCTCGCCTTGCTCCGTCCCAGACCGCATGGCCGGACAATGGCTTCAATATCATCCACATCCGCTTCCGCAAGTGCTTCCACAGTCGGGTACTTTTTATACAGCCCTTCTACGACCACATTTACCCGGGCATCCGTACACTGCGCCGCAAGACGCACACTGACCAGAAGTTTCCAGGCCTCATCGTAATCCAACGTGCATCCTGCCTCCGGATATTCCTTCTTCAAACGCTCTATTACTTCTAATGTTAACTGTTTCTTTGTCATTTCTTCTGTAAACACCTCTTTCTGTGCCGATAAGTCAGGTCTCCCCGACTTCTTCATATCGACACATATATTGTTATTGTACCATTTCCTCTTAAATCAGTAAAGGAAAAGCCAATTACTTACAACATATAAAATCATACATCTGCCATTGATTTTTTTCGATATTTATGTATAATTATAAGGAAAGAAGTTGGATTTTCCACTTCTTTTATTGAATCTCGTAAACCCCTACATTTATTAAGGTAGGTATATTATTACTAGAAAAGAGGTTAAACGAAATGGCAGAAATCAATTTAAGCAAGTACGGAATTACCGGAACTACAGAAATCGTGTACAATCCTTCTTATGAGATGTTATTCGAAGAAGAGACCAAACCGGAACTTGAAGGATTTGAAAAAGGACAGGAAAGCGAACTTGGTGCAGTCAATGTAATGACAGGTGTTTATACCGGACGTTCTCCTAAAGACAAATTTATCGTAGTAGATGAGAATTCCAAAGACACTGTATGGTGGACAAGTGATGAATATAAGAATGATAACCACCCTGCAACCGAAGAAACATGGAACGCAGTTAAGGATATCGCAATCAAAGAACTTTCTGATAAGAGACTTTTTGTTGTAGATGCATTCTGCGGCGCTAACAAGGACACTCGCATGGCTATCCGTTTCATTATGGAAGTTGCATGGCAGGCTCATTTTGTTAAGAACATGTTCATCCGGCCTACAGAAGAAGAACTGAAAGATTTTGAGCCAGACTTCGTTGTATACAACGCTTCTAAGGCAAAAGTTGAAAATTATAAAGAATTAGGCCTGAATTCTGAGACCGCTGTTGTATTTAACATTACAAGCCGCGAGCAGGTTATCATTAATACATGGTACGGCGGAGAGATGAAGAAAGGTATGTTCTCTATGATGAACTACTATCTGCCGCTGAAGGGCATCGCTTCTATGCACTGCTCCGCAAACACAGATATGAACGGTGAGAACACAGCTATCTTCTTCGGTCTTTCCGGAACAGGTAAAACAACACTTTCCACAGATCCGAAACGTCTCCTCATCGGTGATGACGAACACGGCTGGGATGACAATGGCGTATTTAACTTTGAAGGCGGATGCTACGCTAAGGTTATCAACCTTGACAAAGAATCCGAGCCGGATATCTACAACGCAATCAGACGTGATGCACTTCTTGAGAACGTTACATTAGACGCAGAAGGAAAGATCGATTTCAACGATAAGAGCGTAACAGAAAATACTCGTGTATCTTATCCGATCAACCACATTGAAAATATCGTTCGTCCGGTTTCTTCCGCTCCTGCAGCCAAGAATGTAATCTTCCTGTCAGCAGATGCATTCGGTGTTCTTCCTCCGGTTTCTATTCTGACTCCAGAGCAGACACAGTACTACTTCCTGTCAGGATTCACAGCAAAACTTGCAGGTACAGAACGTGGAATCACAGAACCGACTCCAACCTTCTCAGCATGCTTCGGACAGGCATTCCTTGAACTGCATCCGACAAAATATGCAGAAGAACTTGTTAAGAAGATGGAAGTAAGCGGAGCAAAGGCATACCTGGTTAACACCGGATGGAACGGAACAGGTAAACGTATCTCTATCCGCGATACCCGTGGTATCATCGATGCAATCCTGAACGGAGATATCCTGAATGCTCCTACCAAGAAGATTCCGTACTTCAACTTCGAAGTACCGACAGAACTTCCGGGCGTAGACACAGGTATCCTTGATCCACGCGATACTTACGCTGATGCTGCTGAATGGGAAGCTAAAGCAAAAGATCTTGCTGAAAGATTTATTAAGAACTTCGCTAAATACGAAGGTAATGATGCAGGAAAAGCTCTTGTTCCGGCTGGTCCGCAGTTATAATTCATTCCAAATTCTACAAATGGGGCTGTCGCATGACAGCCCCATTTTTCTCACGATACGTTTCCTATTCCGCATCTACATTCTTTTCTTCTACTTTTTTAATATCCATATCTTTCGGCAAAATCAGGCTCAGGATAATAGAGACCACAAATACAACCGCCACAACATTTTCCGCAAAGACCGTCTGTACAACTTTCGGAAATACACTCCAGATTGCATTTTCACTTGCGGAAGTAAATCCTATGCCGATTGCCAGTGAAAGTGCCGCTATCGTGGTATTTCTCTGATCAAATCCGCATTTAGCGATCATCTGAACTCCCGAAACCATGATGGTTCCAAACATCATCAGTGTGCATCCTCCAAGAACCGAGTCCGGAAGAGATGCGAAGAAATTACCTACCGGCGGCAAAAGTCCTGCCAGGATCATGCAAACCGCCCCGGTCATGATCGTAAAACGGTTTACCACTTTTGTCATAGCAATCAGACCTACATTCTGTGAAAAAGACGTTACCGGCGGACATCCAAAGAGCGCCGAAACGGAAGAGGCATATCCGTCACATGCCAGAGAACCGGAAATTTCCCTTCCTTCAATCTCACGATCCAAGCCTCCTGACACCATAGCAGATGTATCTCCAATCGTTTCCGCTGACGATACCAGGAAAATGATGCATACGGAAATAATTGCTCCCAAATGGAATTCCGGTTTGAACGGAAGCAATGTCGGAAGTGAAATAAATCCCCCGGACATGATAAGACTCAAATCAACTTTATGCAAGAAAATCGCCAGAATATATCCCACGGTAAGCCCTGCAAGCACCGATAACTGCTTTAAATAACCTTTTGCAAATATATTCCACAGCAAACAGGTTACTAATGTCACAGTACCCAGTATCAGATTCTGTATTGATCCAAAATCGTCTGCATAACCGCCTCCGAAGGATCTCGTTCCTACGGTAAACAGGGAATATCCTATGGCTGTTACCACAGTAGCCGACACAATCGGCGAAATGATTTTCCTCCAGTATTTTGCCAGAAGTCCCAATGTTCCTTCAAAAACACCGCCGACAAGTACTGCCCCGATCACTGACGGGTATCCGTAGCCTGCCGCAACCGTACTGAGAACGGTTACAAATGTAAAACTGACTCCCATTACAATCGGGAGCCTGGAACCAATCCTCCACACCGGATATAGCTGAATTAACGTTGCGATACCTGCTACAAACATGGCATTTTGTAAAAGCATCGCTATCTGCTCCTGGCTCAATGCCGGTTGTGCCGCTCCCGCAATAATGGTAATCGGTGCAAGATTTGACACAAACATTGCCAAAATGTGCTGCAGTCCGAACGGAATCGCCTTGCTCACCGGAACCCTTCCATCCAGCTTATAAATATTGCTGATACTGCACTCCTTTGTACTCCCTCGCATCACATTTCCTCCTTATTTAAAATTATGGGTAACTGTTCAGAGCCAACCTCGAAAACACTCCGTGTTTCCTCAGTGTGGCGTATCCGCCAAATAGATTTGTACAAAAAAGTGCTCACGAATGCAAGCATTCATAGCCTTTTTTTGACAAATCTGCTTGGCCCTGAACAGTTACAAATTATGTATAAATATTGCAGAAAAAAAGCCCAGAAACATAAATTTCTGGGTTTTTCCTTAAAGGCGCCAACCAGATTTGAACTGGTGATAGAGGTGTTGCAGACCTTTGCCTTACCACTTGGCTATGGCGCCATATTCAATTGAGAGCTTACGCTCAATGACTCCGACGGGAATCGAACCCGTGTTACCGCCGTGAAAGGGCGATGTCTTAACCGCTTGACCACGGAGCCTTATTTATTTCTCATCAGCCGTTCACCCGCTGACAAAAGATATATTAACACAGCTTAAAAGTTTTTGCAAGTGTTTTTTTTATTTTTTTATTTTATTTTGTAGAAAGAAATCTGGTTATGAAGCAGAAAGTTTCACTGCCGGATTCCTTCTGCTCCATCTCTTGATTCTTGTTATTCAGCCTCGTCCACAGCCCAACGGTCAAGCTGTTTCATAAATTTAACATCTTCAGAAATCACACGAACCGGTTTTTTATAATCAATTGCCATCAACCCCAAAACAGACTTTCCATCAGCAATCTGGTTATCCATCGTATGTACACCGATATCCATTGGCGAAGAACACGCCAGGTGCATAAAATCTCTAAGATCATTAGATGTATTTAACATAATTTCCCTGATCATTTGACTACCTCCTTCTCACATTTCCATTATCCGAAGTGAGTATAGCATTTTTATATCCAAAATACAATATCCAATATCACATATTTTTTTGTGCTTTTTTGAATAATTTCTTCGTCTTATTTTACATATTTCCACATTTTCAGCGCTATACAAAGTTCTTCTTTCTCTTTCGCTGCTTCTTCAAAATCGGCGCCATTCATCACAATATCAATTGCCTGACGCATGGCTCTTGCTCCTGCTGCTGCGCCTCCCGGATGGCCCTGCACTGCGCCGCCTGCCGCGAGCACAATATCTTTCCCCACTTCTCCAATATATTTCTCTACCATACCCGGATGCACGCCTCCGCCAATTGAAGGCATAGAAGGCTTAAGATGATAAAACGGAAGTACAAGCTGTGCTACTGTCTGCATATATTTCTGATGATTCAATGGATATCCTCCATATGGCGTGTTTACCATTACGATATCCGCCCCTGCAAGTCTGGCCAGTTTACCTGCCGCAAGCGGGGAAGACATTCCATTCAATACTCCTTCGTAGAACATTCCAGAACCTGCCGCATGGCCCAGAACCGGCAATTTCGTTGCCTCAGTTACCTCTTTCAGCACGCTGTAACCGACCGCCGCAAAATTGACCATAATGCCATCTGCTCCTGCCTCTTCAACACGGCGGATATTTTCCAGAATCTCTCCTGCACCACTGGTTACATTGACAAAGTATTTCACTCTTTCTCCGGTCTCTTCATAAGCCGCCTCCGCCGCTTTCTTATATTCACGCACTCTTTCCTCGGGTTTGCTATAAGGAGGATTTCCCAGAAGCTCGTCATCTTTGATAAAATCTACTCCTCCCAATGCCGTTTCATAGAAAATCTTTGCTCCCTCTTTCGGGGTAAGCCCTGTACAGGGTTTGATCATATTCAGCAAAATAGGTCTTTCCTGAATGCCTGCAAATTTACGGATTCCTTCAATCCCATATGACGGTCCTTCAAATTCAGACGCATATTTTTCAGGGAATTCAATATCCAGCAACTTTACCTGTGCTGAAGTTGACGCATCATTTCCCAGAAGGGACGTAATCATAAGCGGCAGATCTGTACTGAAATTTACAGCCGGATAGGCAATCTGGATGATATATTCTCTTTCGTTCGTATCGATCTGTGTCGCAAGATCCAATGAAGGAACATCAAAAATATTGACCACTTTCCCCATATATTTTTCACGAATTTCATCTGTAATACCCGGAATTGGGATCCAGGTTCCAATCGTCTGCCCAATCGCCAGCGTCGACGCTTTTTTGAAAACATCCGTCTCTTTCGGGAGTTTAATGTAATAAGTTGCAATCACATAATTCTGTTCGCGGATATTTTCTGCTAATGTGTATAATACCGAATCCATTTACGGCTCCTTTCCCAGTCGAAGTTTACCTCCGTCCAATTCTTCTTCCAATTTCCAAAGGACAAAAGATTTTGCTCTCTATGGAAATGAGTTGCATATAGAGCAAAAGAAAGAGCCCAGGTGCCGCTCAGACACTCAGGCTCTTCCGTCCTTATACTATAATTCTGCTTTACTACTATGCGTTTTCATGAAAATATACATCGGAATAATAAGGAATATTCTCCGCTCTGCTTTTCAAATTCTGTTGCAGCAAACGATAGATCAGTTCGCTGTCTCTTCTCTTCAATGCATCCAGATAGCTCTGATGCTCCGCAATCATCTTCTCCCTTGATTCCTCACTGTCCAGCAATTTCTGTCCGTAGATCAGTTTAAAGAAGGAAAGATTATCCCATAATGATTCAATCATAACACAAATACGATCCAGCTGACTTGCCTTGTATATAGAGAAATGATACAAACGATTCTGCTGGTACACTTCCACCGCATCAAGTTCTTTTCCACGTACAATACGCTTATATTCCTCCTGGATCTCACTTAAATGCCGAATCTCCTGATCCGTGATCTTCTCGCAGGCATATTTTGCAGCAATCGGTTCCAACGCTGTTCGTGCTATATAAATCTGCCTTACATCTTCCTTCGTAAGTGTCACCAGTCTTGTTCCTGCATACGGAATAGATTCTGCCAGGCCCTTCTTCTCCAGATTACTGAGTGCTTCGCGGATCGGCATCCTGCTTACTCCCAGCTGGGTTGCCAGTTCCTCCGTATTCAGCTTATCTCCCATCGAAAGCTTGCCACTCATGATCCATTCCATAAGCTTATCCAGAACCAGATCCGGCAGCTTACTGTGCTGAAGAGTATCTGTGTTCAAATCATTCATTGTTATACGCATATTAGTTCTCATTTAGCTTTCACCTATAGTCAGATTTACAAGCCAAGCTTTGATACGGCCGCCTTTAATATAGCCACTTGTGCGGTCTCTTCAATTAATTCTGCATTATGTTCCGCATTGATTGCGTCTTTTCCAACTGCTACGAGCCCGTGATCTACCAGTAAAAATGCCGGCAAGTCAGGATTCTCTTTATATATCTCTTCTACCATTGAGAAATATTCCGGCTTTACCATGGCCGCCGGTACATTCAGAGTAGGAATATCTGCACAAATTTTTAATTTAGAATGCCATGTAGTTCTGGGAAGTGGTTTTTCCGTAGATGCCCATGCAATCGAATACGGCGAATGTGTATGAACAACGGCATTCACCTCCGGGCATATCCGATACAGCAACCCATGTAATAAAGCTTCTCTTGTAGGTTTGCCCTCTCCTTCAACCAGATTTCCATCGAAATCGGTAATTACAAACTTATCTGGCGCACAATCCGCAAAAGAACCCCCGCTGGCCTTTACAATCATCAAGTCTTTCCCCGGAACTCTCGCACTTACATTTCCACCGCTGCCAGTCTGTATACCTCTAGTATAAGCTCTTTTTGCAGCTATGACAAGTTCCTCTGCTATTTTTTTTACATCTTCTGTCATATTTTCCAATCCTTTCTAGTTTACTTTTTTGCTACAATATGTTGCTATATTCTGCATCTAATACTGTATTTCGTCTCCGATAACACCTCTTTCACGGAGCTCATCTATCATTTAATGCGCTGCCTGGATTCCCCATTCTTTCGTATCGAGATTGCCCGGAACCGTAATAATCTCTATGTTCTCATTGCCGTTTTCTCTCATGGCACGAAGAATCGTATCGTCTACTTCTTTATAATACAGTTCCTCGCCTTCTCTTGTGTTATGGCGCATTCCATCCGTAGGAAGCAATAATTTGACCGGATAATCGATTCTCTGCATTCGCTGTGTCATCCTCTTTGCAACCCCTTCAGCTTCATCCGGCAGAATCTTGATATGCGCCATGGTCGCATTATGGAGCATATATACACGTTCCTCCATTCGGGGCGGGAATTCATTGACTGCAAAATCCACAAAATCCAGTCCTCCCGTACTCACGACAAGCGGTACTTTGTTCTCAACACTCTTCACGAGACGGTATTTCGCATCCTCGCCATAGGAGAATCCGCCTCTTCCGATCTTATCTTTGAAATATTCGGAAGTGATCTCGTGAACCGTAAGATCCAGTATTCCATCAATCAGGCCGTCTGCCGCCATCTGTTCCATAATGGAGCCGCCAACACCCGTTGAGTGGAAACCGATTACTTCTACTCCAAGTCGTTCCAGTTCATCAACCGCTGCGCAGGCTCCTGTGTTGGTGATTCCCATCAGCGTTATTCCCACGACAGGCTTTTTCCCTTTTTGCAGGATCTTACCCGCATGCTTTACCATTCCAACGCAACATGCACAGGCATTGGCCATGATCTGTTTTGTTACCATATTCAGCCCGGTAAAGTCACAAATCGATGGAATCACAACGATATCCTTATCACCGACCACCAGATCAAACGTCTTTTTCCCGCATGCTACGGTCGTAGCCATAACTTTTGGGAATCCAACCGGAAGCCTCTTCATTGCATTGGTTGCCATAACCGTATTTTGCAGACCGCCTGCAGACAAGATTCCGTCAATTTCTTCTTGAGACTGACTGCGACCGTATTCAATGCAATGGATTCATCCAAAGCCAGTCCTTGTTTCTTTCGGTCCTCACTCACAAGACCGATACCGAGTTTTGTTGCCTGAATCGGAGATTTTGGTAAAACTTCATCGCCTTTGATATAAACTTTTCCTGATTTAATCGGGCGAATTCCGTAAAGGAGCTCTGCCGTCTCAGTACGTCCCGCTCCTACAAGTCCGGCTATACCGACAATTTCCCCTTTCTTAAGAGTCAGATTCACATTCTTTACTTTACCGTGATAGTCACAAAGATTTTCAGCTCTAAGCGCAATACCATCATGTTTATTCTCTGTACGGACATATACCTGGGAAACATCTCGTCCAACCATCATGTTAACCAGTTCTTCATTCGTACAATCATTTATGCCAACGGTTTTAATCTTCACTCCATCCCTAAGGATTGTAATCCTGTCTCCGATCAGCGGAAATTCCTGCATTCTGTGAGACACATAGATAATACCGATTCCTTCCGATTTTAATCTGTGAATCTGCGCAAAAAGTGAATCAACTTCTCGTTCTGAAAGTGTTGCTGTCGGTTCATCGAACACCATAACACGCGGTTTAAAAGACAGTGCTTTCGCAATCTCTACCATCTGCTGTTCATCCACACTCAAATTCTTCACATAACTCTTAACATCAATATATTCACAATTTAAAGACTTAAGCAGTTCCCGGGCTTCATCCTCCATCCTCTTATGGTCAATCAGCCCCAGTTTCGTCTTGTATTCTCGATTTAGAAAAATATTCTGTACCACACTGATATATGGAACCAGTGTAAATTCCTGATACACCGCAACAATTCCCTTTTCCAGTGCATCTTTTGTTCCATTAAATTTAACTTTTTCGCCTTCGAAGGTAATCTCGCCTTCCTCCGCCTTGTACGCGCCAAGTATTACTTTCGCTAATGTACTTTTTCCCGCTCCGTTTTCTCCGACAAGGATATGTACCTCACCTTCCCTCAGATCAAAATCCACATTATCAAGCGCTTTCATTCCGGGGAATATTTTTGTAATATGGCTTGCTGTCAAAATCGTTTTGCTCATTTTTTCACCTCTTCGCTTCTCTTTTCCGAATCGTATTCCTTTTTATTCATCCCCGCGGAAATCCACGGGGATGAATGGGTGAAATCTCTAAACACAAATTCTTATTATACAATGAGAGTTCTTATTGAACTACCTTCCACCAAGCTACATTTTCTTTGTAATCTGCTACTGTATCTTTCGTAATAACCGGATCATTTGATGCTGTCGGGAATGGGATGAATTTGCCTTCTGGTTCTGTTCCATCATTCAAGTATTTTACTGCATATGCACATGCAATATATCCAGAACCATGTGGATCGGTATTATATGTAGCAAACATTTCGCCTGACTCTACAGCATTTGTTGCATCAACACTTCCGTCGAAGCCTGCAACCAGTACATCTGTCATTCCTGCTGCCTTCAGTGCCTGAAGACCACCAAGTGCACTTTCATCATTACATCCAATAATACCCTGAACATCTGTATATTTCTGAAGCAGGTTCTCTGTTACAGACATACCTTCTGTTCTCTTGAAGTTAGCAGTCTGTGAAGCAACAATTTCGATATCCGGATACTCAGCAAGAGCTTCTTTGATACCTTCCAGACGTTCAATTGCATTCGCTGCTCCCGGAGGACCCTCAAGAATAATGATGTTACCTTTTCCACCTAGTTCTTCTGCCATTTTTTTTGCAATAGTATAACCGGTTTCTTTGTAATCAACACCTGTTCTTAAGAATGTATCCTCTGATGCCGGTGTTCCGATTGTAAGTACAAGAATTCCTGCTTCCTGTGCTTTTCTTACACCTGGCATAATTCCGTTAGAGTCTGCACAATGAACGATGATGACATCCATATCCTGCTGAATCATGTCTTCCATGATCTTTACCTGCTCTTCTACGCTGTCTGCAGTAGACGGTGCCTGAGTTACGGCCTCAAATCCCATATCTTCTCCGGCCTTCTTAACACCTTCAGACTGAGCAACCATGTAAGGATTGGTCGTATTCTTTGCAATATAACCAATTTTATACTCTTCTTTTGCCTTAACATCTGAAGTGATCTGAGCTCCGATTCCCTTTACCGGGAGTTTGTCTGCATCAACTACAGTAGCCGCCTCTCTTTCCCCTGATGAGGTGTTCTCTTTTGTCTCAGTTTTCTCAGCCGTTGTTCCTTCTCCGCCGCTCTCCTTAGTCGGTGTGCTGCAACCCGCAAAAAGCGTACATGCAAGCGTTGTTGCCAACAAAATTGATACTAACTTTTTCTTCAACATTTTCTTCCTCCTTTTCTTTTGTCCGATTCGTTTGGATATCGGATATTGGATACAATCTTGTTGTACTTAATATAGCACCTATGGTTTTGTATGTCAATATTAAATAGGTATTTTCTCTTTTTAGCTCATATTTTTATCTATTATTCACAAATCATTTCAGAATTTTCTGTAAATATTTTCAATTGTCACTTTTTTGACAAATAGACATTTTCCACAACCACACCTTATAGCTACTGTTATATTTTAAATCTGCATCTTTATTTTTCCTCTTAATCACGACATTTTCTGCCATGTACAATTTTACCAATTGGATATTTTATCCAATCCACTTGTATTTATGAAATATTTACATCTTTCGTACTAGAATTTCTTGTTTTCCTTATTTCCTTGCGGTATAATGTTCTCTACATAAAGGCATATTGGTGCTTTATGTAATATCCCTAAAGGGAATAAATAAAAGGAGACTTTAACTATGAAATATGTATGCGATGTTTGTGGTTGGGAATACGACGAAGAACAGGGATATCCGGAAGGTGGAATCGAACCTGGAACCAAATGGGAAGATATTCCTGAAGATTTCGAATGCCCACTCTGCAATGTAGGAAAAGATCAGTTTTCAGAAGCATAAAAATAACGACGGTTCTAATAATTAGAACCGTCGTTATTTTTTAATTTTTATTTCCGGATCAATTCCAGAAGTTTTTCTTTCGGCTGTGCTCCCAGTGTCTGAGCTATAATTTCTCCATTCTTGAATACAAGAAATGTAGGTATTGACATGACCCGATACTGTCTTGCAAGTTCCATCTGCTCATCCACATTCACTTTGCATACTTTAATATCCGTCTGCTCTTTCGCCAGCTCTTCTATAACCGGCAACATCATCTGGCAGGGTCCACACCATTCTGCCCAGAAATCCACCAACACCGGTTTATCTGCTTTTAAAACTTCCTGCTCAAAATTTTCTTTTGTTAATACAACTGCCATCTTATTACTCCTTTTCTTTATAAAATTTTCATTATAGAACTGTCTTGTGTATTTTCTGACTTCGATGCCAATACCTTTCTTTCAATATCAGCAACTGTTAGCTTTTCCATATACTCTCTGCACAATTTATTCATGTCCGAAGCCATTTCATCTATGATTTTAGCCATCCCACTACAGATCATACACTCTTTATCCGCATTCCCCGAAGTCCATGTTGCTTTCACAAATTCTGTTCCAAGTGCTTCTCCTACACTTTGAAGCGTACAATCCGCTCCGTCCCTGCAGAGACGATAGCCTCCGCTTGCACCTTCTTTCGTGTCTACAAGACCGGCTTTTTTTAGTTTTCCCATCACTTTTCTAATACATACCGGATTCGTACAAACATTCTCAGCCAACACATCACTTGCAACTACTTCCTGCTTATGATATAGAAAAACAAGAGCGTGCACCGCAATTATAAATTCACTATTCATTGTCTTCTCCTCTTCGCTTCCCTATCTGATCTGCCGACTCTATCGTCTGTAAAACAATGCTCTCCATCATATCGCCGGTAAGCGCACCACTTACATAACCATATACATTCCCATTTACATCTATCATAAATGTCGTGGGAAATGCCGTAATTCCATAATTCGAAAGAATTTCACCGCTTTCATCAAAAAGTATGGGGTAAGTCCATCCGTTTTCATTCATGAAACCGGCAATTTCTTCTTTACTAATATCGTTATTATTAGGGTGTCCCTCAGTTTTGGGATTTGCCACACCAAGCACGATTACATCTTCTGTATTTTCATTGTATTGTTCGTAAAGTTTCTGTATATCCGGCATTTCACTTTTACACGGCCCGCACCAGGTTGCCCAGAAATTCAAAAAAATAGTCTTTCCACGATAATCTGACAGCGTATGTTCTTTCCCATATTGATCCATCAATATAAAATCAGGTGCCTTAATCTGCTTATGAACTTCTTCATCTTCCTCATCATTCTGCATTTCTTCTGAATCCGAAGTCTGCCGAGTCTCCTCTGTTGTCGAATTTTTACTTTCAAACGAAGAAGCCAGATGACCCATCACGCCGTTTAACCATCCAGTCAGTGTCATAACTCCCATCACGATAAGAAGTACTGCTCCTATTTTCACAGTATATTTGACAATACTTCCATGATTTCTAAAAAACGTAAGCAATGTTCCGGTAAATATCCCTACCAGAAGAAACGGTACAACAAACCCGAGAACATAAACACTGATCAGAACAAATCCCTGTTTCATTGTTGTGGATGAACCTGCCATTAATAGCACCGCTGATAGTGTGGGGCCAACACAAGGTGTCCATGCAAAGCTGAATGTAAACCCCAAAATCAAAGCAGTGATTGGATTCATCGTCCATTTGTCCCATCGTGTATTCAATCGATGTTCCCGCTCCAATGTCTTAGATCTTCCGAATATACCCAACTGATATGCACCTAGCAAAATCATAATTCCCCCGCTAAGACGTGCGAACCAGATCCTGTTATCTTTTAGGAACTGTCCAAGTACCGTAAATCCTAGTCCTAACACATAGAAAGCAGCTCCTATTCCAAACACAAAGCATACCGTATGAAGAAACACTTTCTTTTTCGGATAAACCATCCGGCCCTGCTCATCAACATTTAATGTTCCACCTGCAAGATATCCAATATACAAGGGTACAAGAGGAAACACACACGGAGATAAAAAGCTCAATACCCCTTGTATAAATACAGTAAATACGGGAATTCCTGCTTCAAATGTTAAATTCATATATCTCCTTTCTAATCTGTAATCCATATTATTACATTTATTACTGTAACAATATCACATACAGTTAGACCTGTCAATATATCATTTGTTATAATTAAAAAACTTCCATAAACATATCTGTCTATGGAAGTCATCTTAGCTCCCCGAGTTGGGTTCGAACCAACGACCCTTCGGTTAACAGCCGAATGCTCTACCGCTGAGCTATCGAGGAATACTCTAATATTATAGCACTTTCTTCATTTTTTTCAAG
>NZ_JBQHUC010000028.1:0-41134 GCF_052065395.1 Bariatricus sp. HCP28S3_F11
ATTTCAAGGGGATAGTCTACCCATTTTTGTGGATAACTCGATTGATTTCATGGGAGCTGGTTCAAGGTTTTGTAGTATCGAGCATTTTTATATGCTCATGAATAATTCAGGATGAAGATTGTTTTAGATACACATGCACATACATTGGCAAGTGGACATGCATATAATACGATAAGAGAAATGGCAAAGGCGGCTGCGGATAAAGGACTGGAGGCGATCGCACTGACGGATCATGCGCCGGACATGCCCGGAAGCTGCCATTTGTTCTATTTTCAGAATCTGCGTGTCGTTCCAAGAAATCAATGCGGCGTAAAGCTCTTCCTTGGAACGGAAGCCAATATACTGGATGAGAACGGAAGTGTGGATCTCCCGGATTCGGTTCTTGCGGAAATGGATCTGGTCATTGCCAGTATTCATCCGCCGTGCTATAAAGGGGCAAAGACGAAAAAGGATATTACAAACGCATATCTTGCAGCAATGGAGAACCCGCATATTGATATTATCGGGCATCCGGATGATGGTAGATTTATGGTAGATTATGAAGCAATCGTAAAGAAGGCGAAAGAGACGCACACGCTTCTGGAACTGAATAACAGTTCCCTCCGTCCGGGAGGATTCCGTGTGAATACCAGGGAAAATGATCTGGAAATGCTGCGTCTCTGTAAAAAATATGAGGTGCCGATCTCCATTGGAAGCGATGCCCACGTGGATGTGGATCTGGCAGGATTTGATCTGGCGATGGAAGTTTTGAAAGAATGCGAATTCCCGGAAGAACTGGTGGTAAATACATCCCTTGAGAGGCTGGAAAAAATACTTGCCATCTAGTTTTCATTACTATATAATGAATATATTGAGGTGAGAAATATGACAATTGACACGGAAGATTTACTGAACAGTATTATGGAGAGTATCGGAAGGATCGATTATATCAAACCTGCTGATATCCCGAATATTGATCTCTATATGGATCAGGTAACGACCTTCATGGAGGAACAGCTTAAGACGACGAAGCGGTATCCGGATGACAAGATCCTGACGAAGACAATGATCAATAATTATGCGAAAAATGACCTCCTTCCTCCGCCGGTGAAGAAGAAATACACCAAGGAACATCTGCTGGTATTGATCTTTATTTATTATTTTAAGAGTATTTTATCCATCAAGGATATCGGAACTCTGCTCGAACCCATGATCAGCCGATATTTCGGCTCGGAATCCGAGTTGGATATGGAGCGCGTTTATGAAGAAATCTGTCAGATGGAGAAGGGCAGGGTCGGACAGACGCAGGAAAGTGTCGGCGAGCTGTACAAGATCGCTGAAGATTCTTTCAAAGATGCACCGGAAGAAGAAAGGGAGTATCTCCAGATGTTCGCCTTTATCTGTAATCTGAGTTTTGACGTATATATTAAAAAGCAGCTGATTGAAAAGCTCATTGACGGATTTCCGGAACATGAAGAAAATAAGAAAAAGCATAAAAAATAAGAACAGGACGCTTTCCCCAGGCGTCCTGTTTCTTCTCACTTTTATTCTTCAGTTGCCTCCGGGTCCTTGCTAAGGCGGGCGAAAACCATGTCATATCCGTCATTTCCATAATTCAGTGAACGGTTTACACGGCTGATCGTCGCTGTAGAAGCTCCTGTCTTTTCTGCGATTTCCAGATAAGTCTTCTGTTCTCTCAGCATCTTCGCTACTTCGAAGCGCTGTGAGAGTGATAACAGTTCATTTACCGTGCAGACATCTTCAAAAAAAGTATAACATTCTTCGCGGTTTTTCAGACTTAAAACAGCATCAAATAAAAAATCAACAGCTTCAGTTCTAATTTTCCGGCTCATGATGATCCCTCCGTATCTTTATTGACCATACCATTTTAACACAGTAAATTTTTAAAGTCTATAAATATTTTCTTAAGTTCCATTTGTATGTAGGGATTCTTGAAAAAACAAGAGACAATTGAAGGATTTTATATTATAATAAAAAGTACGTCTGCGAAGGCAGAGATTAGACAGGAAAAGACAGGCTGTGACAAGCGGCTGCAGAAAAGGATGTAGAATATGAGTATTTATGATTCATTAAACGAACAGCAGAAAGAGGCTGTTTGCCATACAGAAGGACCGCTTCTGATCCTTGCGGGAGCAGGTTCGGGAAAAACGAGAGTGCTGACACATCGAATCGCATATCTCATTGAAGAAAAAGGAGTGAATCCTTGGAATATACTGGCGATTACATTTACCAACAAAGCGGCAGGAGAAATGCGGGAGCGAGTGGATTCCATCGTAGGATTCGGGGCAGAGAGCATCTGGGTGAGCACCTTTCATTCCATGTGCGTCCGGATTCTGAGAAGATACATTGACCGTCTGGGATATGATACCAACTTTACGATCTATGACGCAGATGATCAGAAGACTCTGATGAAAGATGTGTGTAAATATTTGAAGATCGACACCAAGATGCTGAAAGAAAGAACCATTCTCGGGGCAATCTCATCGGCAAAGGATGAGATGGTCACACCGGAGGAATTTGCACTGAGGGCAGAGGGCGATTATATGCAGAAGAAGATCGCGCAGGCTTACACCGAATATGAGAAACAGCTGCGGGCAAACAATGCGCTGGATTTTGATGATCTGCTGCTAAAGACGGTTCAGCTTTTCCAGACACAGCCGGATGTTCTTGAGAGCTATCAGGAACGATTCCGCTATATCATGGTGGATGAGTATCAGGATACCAATACAGTACAGTTCATGCTTGTGAGTATCCTTGCGGGGAAATACAAGAATCTCTGTGTAGTCGGAGACGATGATCAGTCCATTTACAAATTCCGTGGGGCAAATATTAAGAATATTCTGAATTTCGAACAGGTATTTCCGAATACGAAGGTCATCAAGCTGGAACAGAACTATCGATCCACGACGACGATCCTGGATGCGGCAAATGCAGTGATCCGCAACAACAAAGGACGTAAGGCGAAGGCGCTCTGGACCCAGAACGGTCTGGGAACGCCGATTCAGTTCCGCCAGTTTGATACGGCATTTGATGAGGCGGAATACATAGTAAACAATATAAAAAATGAAGTAAATTCAGGAAAACGAAGCTATCATGACTTTGCGGTTCTCTATCGTACCAATGCCCAGTCCCGTATGTTTGAAGAAAAGTTGGTCGTATCCAATGTGCCCTATCGGATTGTGGGCGGCATCAATTTCTATGCCAGACGGGAGATCAAGGATCTTCTTGCATATCTGAAAACCATTGATAACGGAAGAGATGACCTGGCTGTGCGGAGGATCATTAATGTGCCGAAGAGGGGAATCGGCCTGACCACGATCAACCGCGTGCAGGAGTATGCCGCAGAGCGTGAGATCGGCTTTTATGATGCGCTGGTTGGCGCACACAGTATTCCGGCGATTGGGCGAAGCGCAGGGAAGCTGGAATCCTTTGTGGCGCTGATCGAACAGCTGAAAGCCGAAAGCGCAAACATGAGCATTTCCAAGCTTATGGATGAGATCATCGAGCTGACCGGGTACGTGGAAGAACTGCAGGCTGATACTGATGAAGAGGCACAAAGTCGTATTGAAAATATCGAAGAATTCAAGAATAAAATCATAGCATACGAGGAATTATGTGAAGCAGAGGGAACGAAAGTTACTTTGTCCGGATTTCTCGAAG
Source organism: Bariatricus sp. HCP28S3_F11 (assembly GCF_052065395.1). Classification (NCBI taxonomy): domain Bacteria; kingdom Bacillati; phylum Bacillota; class Clostridia; order Lachnospirales; family Lachnospiraceae; genus Bariatricus; species Bariatricus sp. HCP28S3_F11. Next base: position 3,661 of record NZ_JBQHUC010000028.1, read on the forward strand.
AAGTCGCACTGGTAGCCGATATTGACAGTCTTGACGAGGATACCGATTACGTGGTTCTTATGACCCTGCATAGTGCGAAAGGATTGGAATTTCCGCATGTCTATCTGGCAGGCATGGAGGATGGACTTTTCCCAAGTTATATGTCTGTTACCTCGGATGATCCGTCCGATATCGAAGAAGAAAGAAGACTCTGTTATGTGGGAATCACCCGGGCGAAGGAAGAACTGACCCTCACCTGCGCAAGACGGCGGATGGTCCGGGGCGAGACACAATATAACAGGATGTCCCGTTTTATGCAGGAAATCCCACCGGAACTTTTATCTACCGGAGAAGTCTTCCACAAAGAAGAGAAAAAGGCAGAAGAGGCAAAGCGGACAGCATATCAGCAGGCTGTGATGAATTTCCACAAGAATGCCTATGCCGCACCGAAACAGTTCCAGGTCAAGAAGAGTGAGGGACTTTCTTACGGTGTAGGAGACAGGGTGCGTCATATGAAATTCGGTGAAGGAACGGTGACACAGATCACCGAAGGCGGACGTGATTACGAGGTGACGGTTCAGTTCGATACGGCCGGTGTAAAGAAGATGTTTGCTATGTTTGCAAAACTGGAAAAAGTCGAATAGAACGATAAAGAATTTCTAAAAATGATATAATTTGGTAGAAATTTAGTAACGGGAATGATATAATAATTTCATATTGATGAGCGTATGATACTCAGTGTAAGAACTCTGAGTGAATGGCAGAAAGGATGTGAAGGCATGAGCAGAATAGAAGAAATGCTTGCTACAACAAAATTGAATGACTTAATCCACAAGAAAGAGGAAGAGGATAAGGCTCAGAAGACGATTCTCTGGGTTCTGGCTATTGTAGGAGCAGTCGCAGCAGTTGCAGCAATCGCATATGCAGTATATTGTTTCTTTACCCCGGATTATCTTGAAGATTTCGATGAAGATTTCGACGATGACTTCGATGAAGATTTCTTCAGTGACGAGGATGAAGTACAGTAAGTTGAAAAGAGTAAAGCGAGGCAGGAATTGAGAGAAAGGTTCCTGTCTTGTTTTTTGCCATGCCTGAGCTTTGCTTATGCCAAGAAATTTGCATTGTTGATTAGAACAAGTATATTAGAATAGAATAGTATTTTTAGAGGTGTACGATGAAAAAAGGACAGATTCTGGAAGGAATGATTGAAAAAGTAGAATTTCCAAATAAAGGGATTGCAAGAATAGATGGGGAAGAGAAAAACGTGATTGTTAAAAACACATTGCCAGGGCAGAAGGTGAGCTTTGCAGTGAATAAAATCCGCAAAGGGCAGGCAGAAGGAAGACTCCTTCAGGTACTGGAACCGTCCCCGATTGAGATAGAACCGATGTGCCCACATTTCTGCCAGATGCCATCTGCAGAAGGAGACGATTTTCAAAAAGGCTGCGGAGGCTGCACGTATCAGAATCTCCCCTACGAAGAACAGATCCGCTTAAAAGCGACACAGATTAAAAACATGATGGATTCAGCGGTAAATGGAGACTATATCTGGGAAGGCGTCGCAGAAAGCCCGGTGCGGGAAGCATACCGGAACAAGATGGAATTCTCCTTCGGAGATGAGTACAAAGACGGTCCGCTTGCACTTGGAATGCATAAACGGGGAAGCTTTCATGACATCGTCCCTGTGACCGGATGCCGGATCGTAGATGAAGATTACCGGAAAATCCTTGCCGCCGTGCTGGAATTTGCCGCAGGGACAGGCCTTCCATACTACCACCGCATGCGTCATGTAGGATTCTATCGCCACCTACTGGTCAGAAAAGCGGTAAAGACAGGGGAAATCCTGATCGATCTTGTGACAACGACAGAGTATGAACTGGATAAAAGGGGACTGGTGAATTGCCTGACAGCCCTTGAACTGGACGGGACGATAGCCGGAATTCTTCATACGAAAAATGACAGCCTGGCGGATGTCGTGAAAGATGAAGGAACGGAAATATTGTATGGGCAGGATTATTTTTACGAAGAACTCCTGGGACTTAAGTTCAAGATCACACCATTTTCCTTCTTCCAGACCAACTCCCTGGGAGCGGAAGTGCTGTATGAAAAGGTAAGAGACTATGTCGGCGAGACGAAAGATAAGGTGATTTTCGATCTCTACAGCGGAACCGGCACCATTGCCCAGATCCTTGCGCCGGTTGCAAAAAAAGTTGTTGGTGTGGAGATCGTGGAAGAAGCAGTGGAAGCGGCAAAGGAAAATGCGAAAATGAACGGGCTCGATAACTGTACCTTCTGGGCAGGCGATGTGCTGAAGGTGATCGATGACCTCGGGGAAGTGCCGGATCTGATCGTGCTGGATCCGCCCAGAGACGGCGTGCACCCGAAGGCGCTGGAGAAGATCATTGATTTTGGTGTGGAGAAGATGGTGTATATTGCATGCAAGCCGACCAGTGTGGCGAGAGATCTGGAAATGCTGCAGGGGAGAGGGTATCAGGTGGAACGGATTGGGTGCGTGGATCTTTTTCCTGGGACTTATCATGTCGAGTCAGTAGTATTGCTGTCAAAGGTACAGAAGTAAATAGTGTAAATAGACTTAAAATAAAGCATTTCCGGGTATTCGGACAACCTTATGTGGGTTGCCTGGATACCCGGATTTTTTCTTTTTGAGAACAAATCAACCGCCGAAATCAGAGGTCGAGTTGACAGGATGAAAATGGCTAAGGTTGAGTTGACAGAAAGACTTTGCGGAGGGTTGAGTGGATAGGAATATTAAAAAAGCTGACCACCTGTATAGTGATCAGCTAATTTTATATTTTCTTAAAGAACTCTTCATCAATAGCGTAGGTAGTTACTGGATGAACTCCAATTTCATATTCAGTAAGTTTGTTAATGAACTCTTCGCCATCCAGGAGGTCGATTTGCTGCTTTCCGGGGCTACAAGCTTCTTCTCTAGCTGCCTTTGAGAAAGTACCAGTTGTGATAAAGAGCCCCTTTTCTATGTTTGTGGTTAGAGAACCACGAAAGTCTCTAATGTCTGGTGCACCGACAACACCGCTATATCGTTTGCATTGGAATGCAACATTGAAACTGAAAATCCCGTTGATTTTCAGTTTTCCAGTTCCATCAATTCCACCATCTCCAGATTTTTTTGTTACCTCTACCTGCGAAAAGCCACATTCACGAAGGACTCGTTGTGTCAATCTCTCGAACCCATATGGGTTCATTGATTGAAGAATTTCAGCTAACTTTTCTTTCCAAGGTTTAATTTCATCTGGATATTCTTCGTCATCGTTAGTGGGGTCATCATCTTCAGGGATATCATCTGTCGTGGTTGTAGTTGTAGCTTTGTTCCGCTTTTCTGCATTCTTTTTAACTACTGAAGCCACAATTTCTTTTTCATCTAATACATCTACACCTACAAATTCAGGAGTGATTGACCATACGGAACGGGCACTATTTTGAATTACTCCGTATTTAGAAAGATAGGTTCTTGCCCAAGCTAACTGATAAGACAACTCGCTTTGGTTAACTTTTCCCATGTGCGTAATATCAGCAACCTCATCCGGGATGTTTAAGTCTTTAATTACTTGGTTGAGAATTTCATCATTAGTTCCAGAACCACCGAGTTCTTTCAAAGCGGTAAAGGCAGGCATTATTAACTTATTGTATCGTGGAATTCGGCTGTCTATTTTGTTTCGCACATGATCACTTCCTTTACGGCATAATTAATTACAATTATACAGCACTAGGCTTCAAAGATCAAGATCACAGATTTGTAGATTCGTCTTCTATTATCCAATCATACCTTTAACAAATACGCAAAACAGCGTAATGGCGGAAAAAGGTCCCTCGTAAATACAGCGGAGAACGAAATTTTAGGTTCTCACAAAATTCCGCAGAAAAGTGTAATTTTAATATTGCCATTTACACACATCGGTGATATAATGTGTATATTATGAAAGATAGGAGGATCAGCTATGTCAGCAAAGAAGCTTACTTACGATGAACTTTTTAACTCGACAACAATGTTCTATATGAATGACCAGTATGAAGCAGAAATCGAAGAAGAAGTAAGGTCAAAAACGGCAGATATCTCCGTTGGCCTCAGAACTATTAAGGATAAAGAAAGTCTTAAACAATATATTATTGACCACAAAGATGCCTTGGATAATCTTACCTCTGTTGCAGAGATTTCTGTAGAACGATTTAAGCGTATGGTATCAATGATTAGAAAAGACAGAGGTTTTGTTTTTGCCACAGAATGGAGTCTTGGAAAAATAAGAACTGCGATGATGGAAAGTCCAGCTATGATGGAGAGTATTTTGAATCTCATCTGGAACGGCAAAAATGATGAGAAGATGAAGGCTTGTATCCCAGCTTTCTATCTGGAAAACATGGCAATGGATGAAACCACACTTAAAAAACTGCAGGATGAAAGCCTTGTGCGACAGCTGGTTAAGCGTGGATTAGAAGGAAGATACAGTAATGGTATTGGTGATGCAGTTCTTGCGGATATCGAGAGAGAAATCAAACGTGTTTGTGCAAAGCATGGGTTGGAGTATCAGAAGAACGTACGGGTGCCACTGTTGGACAGAGCAGTTAGTTTTGTTTTGGAGAGCCCAATGCAGCCTAAACTGATTATTGATGTCTCCTACAGCGTTACTACATCAAGTAGCCAAGGTAGCAAGAAAGAGGCAGCAAGAAAAACTGTTGAAGTCTTAAGTAGAGAAAAGGCGGCAGGTCGAAATATCGTGTTCGTTAATTTCCTTGATGGTGCTGGCTGGATTGGCCGCCAAGCGGACATGAGAGAGATACATCGTTGTTCTGATTATGTATTGAATTTTCAGAATCTTGGAACGTTAGAAGATATCATAGACGCTCATATTTCAGATTTTTAATGGAGGGCTTTTGAATGAATGCACAGGAGAGAAAAGCTAAATTAAAAGAATTCACTGATAATCCGGGTACCGCAGTTCGCACAGGTATTCCTATCACCTACCATAACAGCATCATCACCTTGAATGCATATGCAATTCCGTTGGAATATCTTGTGTACAACCCTTACAACGGTCGTATTGGTAGTGTAGTTAAATCCTATGAGAGACAGAACCACACTCTCAATCCAGAGGATTCTGCAGATAAGGCGCTGATTGAGAAGTTTTTATGGGAATCAAAGCCGGAAGCTAACAAGAAAACGAAGGCACGTCTTCTTAAGGAACATCAGCAAAAGCACGGTATCGTAACTGCAGATGGTATCATTATCGATGGAAATAGAAGAGCAAGTTTACTTAATAATATAATGGCAGATGCCGATATCCCGTATACGGATAAGAGCCATTGTCAGTACTTTATTGCCATCATCCTGCCGGAGGATGCAGATAAAAAAGAAATTCTTGCACTCGAGACTACATATCAGATGGGTGAAGACGCAAAGGTCGATTATAATCCTATCGAAAAGTATTTGAAGTGCAAAGACCTTAAGGACGCTGGATTTACCGATGATGATATTGCTGGAATGATGGACTGCAAACCTGGAGAGGTTCGTACCATGCTTTCTGCATTGAAATTGATGGATGAGTATCTTGACGAATATGGCTATTCAGGAATGTATACGCAGCTCGATAAGAATGAGGACTCATTCTTAAAACTGGATTCAGCTCTCAAAAAGTACAAAGCGGGAGTCCCGTCCATGTGGGCTTATGATCCAGACGCTGATGTTTCGGATTTGAAACTTATTGCTTTTGACTACATTCGCTCTGGCTTTGAACAGACTCTTTTCAGAAATATTATTACGGCGCCTACAGCAAAAAAACCTGCATCAAGTTTTTTTGCGAAGCAGGAAGTTTGGGAGACATTCAGGGATGCCCATTTTGAAGCAACTGATTCTATTCAGGAAGACTCTGTAGAGGACATTATGGCTACCAATCCTCCAGATTTATCTCGTGCATTAAAAGCAAGAGATAAGAAGTGGCAGCAGAAGGTCGGAGACGATTTTGAAGAGAACTTTGTGCGTTGTCTGGATCAGCTTAATAACCATGCAAATGCTGCTAAACCTCTCCAACAGTTAATTAAAGCCTGCCAGGCTCTTGAGGTAGTAGATGTTGACCAGCCGAGTTTCTTGAACGATAGCAGCGTCAAGGGGTGCGTAACTACTTTGGATGAGTTCGTGGCGAAGTTTAAAGAAATACTTGGAATGTAAAGGAAGCGTAGTGTATGAGGAAGCTATATCTTGAATCAAAAGAAAATAGCAATAGCCTTATCATTACTGGAGACATAGAGGCAATCTTTTCTAACCGAAGATCTGCCAGATATATTAAGGATAACCTGCACTATAGCCTAGTGCAGGAAGCCTTAGTTATTGATGTAGAGGATGACTTGAATAAAACAATAGACAGGCTGAAAAAGGTCTGCGAATATATTTCGGCTGAATTGATTTATTCTGGAAGCGTATCCGAGGCAGTAAACCAATATGCAATGGAAGAAGAAAAGTTTGCTGAATTTGCGGAAAAAGCACGATTGATTCGAGATAATCACTGTAATCGTGTTGATTTTCAAGCTTTTATAGATTCGGTAAGCAGAAACCTAAAAAATAGAAGTTTGTATGAACTTCAGCTTTTGTCGGCTTACCACTTGGCTTTTGCACAGAATGCGTGTAATTTTTCAGTACCAGGTGCTGGTAAAACAAGCGTGGTATATGGTGCATTTGCGTATCTATCAAATCTTGATAAGACCGATAAAAAGTATGTTGATAAGCTATTGATAATATCTCCGTTAAGCGCATTTGGACCGTGGGAATTAGAATACGAAGAGTGTTTTGGAGAAAAACCATCAACAAAGCGTTTGAACGGCTCGGTGTCTTTGGATGATAAGAAACAGTATTTATATTCTTTAGACCCCGCAAAAATCACATTACTTTCGTATGCGTCTGTACCATCTTTGAAGGAAGAACTGATTTATTTTCTTCGTAACAACAAGGTTATGGTGGTACTAGACGAGGCACATAAGATTAAGAATACGAGTGGTGGCATCACAGCTACCGGTGTACTTGACATTGCTACTTTTTGTTCTTCAAGAGTGGTCTTAACGGGTACGCCTGCACCAAATGGATATGAGGATCTTTACAACTTATATAAATTCATTTGGCCAACAAAAAAAGTTATTCCTTTCGAAGTGTATCAGCTAAAAGATATGAGTAAAGCTGAGAACGATCCTCGTGTTGATACCTTGCTTCGTGCTGTAGAGCCGTTTTTCATTCGTGTTAAGAAGAGTGATTTAGGTATTCCGGCGGCAACTGAACATGCGCCTATAATAGTTCGTATGGGTGATACCCAAAGGCGTATTTACGATGTAATTGAAAAACGATATATGGGTGAAATTGTATCAAACAGGGATAACAGTTTCAGACAGGATCTAGTAAAGGCTCGATTAATTCGATTGATGCAAGCTGCTACAAACCCCAACCTGTTAACGGTGCCATTAAAGAACTTCGCGTCCTTTGAGGACTTTGACCCGGAAGTTGTCGAAGAGGATAATTCCTTAATAAATGACATTTTGCAATATTCTGCAAATGAAGTACCTGCAAAATTTGTAAAGGCAAGAGAATTAATTGAAGACATTATCCAAAATAAAGGCAAGGTTGTAGTTTGGGCTATTTATGTAAAGAATATTTTAGACTTTGAAGCATATTTACAATCCTGTGGTATACCCTGCAGAACTCTGTACGGTGCAACACCTGTTTCTTCTGGTGATGAAGATGATGACACCACCGAAACCCGTGAGAAGATTATCTCAGAGTTTCATCGTGAAGATTCATCATTCAATGTCATCATTGCTAATCCGTTCGCAGTATCTGAATCGATTTCTTTGCATAAAGTGTGTCACAATGCAATTTATATGGAACGTAGTTTTAATGCTGCTCACTTCATTCAGTCAAAAGATAGAATTCACAGATATGGCTTAAAACAAGGAACAGTAACCAATTACTATTATCTCTTGTCCGAAGACTCTGTTGATGATGTAATTCACAACAGGCTTATCACAAAGGAGACAAGGCTTCGTGAGATAATCGAGAGTATGCCGATCCCGCTCTTTGAAAATGCGGAATTGGAGACTGGAGATGAAGATATCAAAGCCTTGATAGCAGAGTATGTTAATAGAACTAAAAAGATGTAATTCAATCGGCAATGTTGATGGTCTACTGTTCCTGATATCAATGATTGCCGGAAAGGATAAAATAAGCCAATCTGAAATTCGGAATAGATGTGCACTTGAGAACGGAATAACTCTGAATTGCCCAGGTGCAATTGCGTTTCTGCAGTATTTGGGATATGTAGATGTCACTGATAGCAGTGTTGTTCCTAATGATAGCATGAACGTTTTTTCTGCAGAGAAAGTTGATGTTATTAAAATCCTTATTAAGCGGTGTATGGAATGCCTAGTTGAGGAAGGTATATTCGATGCAGACACAATAGGGTTTGATTCTGAAAAAGGACGCTTGAGCATAAAGCGCTCTGCGTTTCCACTCTCTCATGCAGCTATAAGAAATTTTCTTACGACAGCGGGAGCGTTGGAAAAGGAAGAACACGGCGAAATATGTCTGACAGATTATTATGAGAGTGACTTTACAGCGCAGCTACGTTCTAGAAAGAAGAGATTTACTCTTGAAGAACTGATGCAAAAACAAGAAGAACAGAGCATGCGTGGTCTTGAGGCTGAAGAGTTTGTCCTTGAAATCGAGCGCAGTCGACTGCCTATTAAAGCCGGGAAAATAAAGAGAATTTCTGATATTGATGTATCTGCTGGTTATGATATTGTCTCATTTAGCAAAGCGGAATCAGAAACCTATGATCGGTTTGTAGAAGTTAAGTGCTATATTGGACAGCCACATTTTTATTGGTCTGAAAACGAAGTGGATGTTGCTAAGATTAAAGGTGAGAAATACATTCTTTGTCTTGTAGATTATTCACGGATATTAGAACCTGGTTATGAACCAGAGTATATTTCAGATCCATACAGCGTAATATTTGATGATGAATCCTGGATGGTAAATACGGCATCTTACAGAATTCAAAAGATATAAAAAGTGGGCATGACTTAAAAAGTCATGCCCAAAGTTTTTCTTATGCTCTATACAAATCAGCAAGTCTTCCAGAGATCGCTTTTATGACAGGAACGCATACTGTATTTCCGAGGAGATCAAACGCTTCACTTTCTTTTAAGAATGATAAATCATAATCTTCTGGGAAGCCACAGAGTCGTTGTCCTTCTCTGATTGAAAGTCTACGAAGACCATCACCATCGATAATTCCAAGATGAGATACATCCATTGCAACAAGAGTCGGTGCCAAATCATTTGGATTGAGAATCTTCGTGAATTCAAATGAAAGCTTTCCGGCTACGATGTTGTATCCCTTAGGTTTTGTTTCGTCCGGGACTCTACGTCCGTTTTCTTTCTTTCGAGGATGTTCTAAGGTTAAATACCCCATATCAACAAGTTCGGTGAGAAAATCATGTAAATCTTCTCTTGGGAAGAATGTTGAAATCTGTGCCTCTGTCAGAGGCATACCGTCCATCCAATCGATTCCTATTTCAGCTGCCCATTTGCGTTTGCGTCTTTCTAACAACAACTGGTTTAAGAATTCACATTGTTCTGCAGTAGTGTCTCCTTTAAGACCTAACTCCCAACTATGGATGTTGTCAGCACCGCCACGCTTATCCTTGATAGCTTTGCCAACAACTTGATCTGGGGTAAAGTGTGCGAACAGTTTCTTTGTGAATTCTGAGTCTACTGTAGGCAAGCCACTTTCAAGGATATCTCCTAACACAGCAGTTTCATCATTGAAATTATCAAGAGATACATGGGCGTCAACACTACCGACGATGTATACTCTTTTTCTTGACTGTGCCAACCCAAAGTATTGGCTATCAATAAGACGATAAGATACATAGTATCCTAACTGTTTCAAGTGATTGACAATTATAGAAAGGGTTCTTCCGTTATCGTGATTCACTAGACCTTCGACATTCTCCAATAAAAAGCCGTATGGTTTCTTTTCTTTTAGAATACGTTCAATTTCAAAGAACAGTGTACCACGAGTGTCTTCAAAACCAAGACCAAGACCTGCAGCTGAAAATGGCTGACACGGAAAACCCGCTAAAAGAAAATCAAAATCAGGAATTTCAGAAGCCGGGATTTGTGTGATGTCTCCAGCAACATCTGAATCTCGATAATAATTCTTATAAGCTTTGATTGCGTATTCCTTTATTTCGCTACTGAACACGCAGTTGGGGTTAAATCCTCTCTCACGAAATGCAGATTCGAATCCAAGTCGAATTCCACCAAGTCCAGCAAAGAGATCAATAAATCTAACCTCGTTATCAGCAGATCTTTTCCGTCTGGATATCTGTGCTTCTATTAGATCTATACACTTTTCAGAAAAGCTGTTTCCTTGAGCATACAGTTCAATCTCATCATTTTGGGTTGGGGTAATATAGATGGTTTTTGCAATCTTCTTTTGGCTTTCTGGGAGAGGAGTGCGTCCTGAACCTTCTCGTTTTCCTCCGTGCATAAGCATACTCCTTCCAGGTTATTCTACTCCGTCAATAATAATACCACATGAAACTTGATTTTGCAATGCCTTAAATCAAGTTGGAAAGACTTTGTTTTTCGTAGGCATTGACAAACATGTATCGGTGTAGTATATTAATATTACGCAAAAGAGCGTAATGGCGTAATTGCTAAAAGGAGGAAGAAAGATGGCAGGAGAATTTGGAGCATTTATAGCTCGTAAGCGTTTGGAAAAAGATATCAAGTTAAAGCCTATCGCAGAAAGGCTTGGTGTTTCAGTAACTTATTTGTCTGACATTATTAAAGGCCGTAGAAATCCACCCGATATCGATGGATTAGAGGCTATTGCTGCAGCATTAAATCTTGATGAGAACGAACGCAATGAAATGTTTGATCTCGCAGGCAGAGAGAGAAACCAAGTATCCCCTGACTTGCCAGAATATATCATGGATGAGGCTTTACCGAGTGCACGAGTTGCTTTAAGAAGGGCAAAGAGTCAAAGTCTTGGAGATGACTTTTGGCAGGAGGTTAATAAAATCATTGATAAAAGAAATGGAGGCCACTAATGAACTACAACCCAAACAGTTTAGTACCATTCATTCCGCCAGAAGAGTATGATGCCGTGGCAGAAGAGTTTCTAAGTTTGTACTGCGAAGAGGCTCTGCTGAAACCAATGGCGGTCCCGATAGAACACATTGCAAAAAATGAATTAGGGCTGGATGTGAAGTATATTTGTCTATCCGAGGAACTGGATATTTACGGTATGACACTCTTTACGGATGGTGCAGTTGAGATATACGACCCAGAAGAAGGTTTGTATGACACGAAGGTGTTTAAAAAGAAAACCGTTCTTATTGATCCCGAGGCTGTAAAGAAAACGAATATCGGTTGTCGAAATAATACATTGGCTCACGAGTGTGTTCACTGGTTCAAGCATAGACTATATTATAAGATGCAACAGTATACGCTTCCTCGGCAAGCTAAACATTGCAAATGCAGAGTCTGTGACCTTCCTGGTTTGACTGACGAAGAAAACATTATGGAGGCTCAAGCTGTAGGTATTGCCCCAAGAATCCTTATGCCGAAATCAACTTTTATTGAAGCAGCTGAAGATGTTGGGATTATTCCAGGGGAAGATAACTGGAGAGCGGTTGCTGAACTTGCTGAACTATTTGATGTGTCGAAGCAGTCAGTCGGCATTAGACTTGAAGAATGTGGCTTACTATAATACTTGCTGTTAATACAGCAGCAAGTATATTTTTTTGATATTAAGTTACGCAAAACAGCGTAATTGCGTAAGAAAGGAGGGCGATGCCTATGAATAACGCAAGGAAGGAGGAAGATAAATGCTTGAAGTTAGGGATGCTAACAATTGCAAAGTATGTGAGATAGAGGAGTGTTCAGGAATGATATATGTTGGATACAAAAGGCAGATGAATACAGTTGAATTGTCAATTGGGAAGCCATATACAATAGAGCGAAATGGTTGCCGGACTGTAATTACAAGAACAATTGGGAATCATTACAGAATTAACCGATACAGTGCTTAATTAAATATGCTGCAATCCGCAGAGCTGATTTACGGCCAGGATTTGTTCTTCACTTTGGAGGACTTCCTGGCCGTTTTTGCTTTTATTTGCCATTCTTTCGACTTGCGAATCCTGGTTTATTACGTGGACGATCCGGATTCTCTTTATCTTTCATACGTTGTCTACGTTTGGCAACAAGCGAACCGCAACGATGAGAGCAGTACATTCTATCAAGATGCCCTTCATTGGGTGTGAAGAACTTCTCACAGGTAGGGTTCTTACACTTTTTCAGCATGTTTTTTGAAGAAATCATTAGCAATAATTCCATGCAGAACCCTTCAAATTGGAAATTGAAATTCCAATCCACATTAAACTCTCCATTTGCTGTAGGTGTCATTTGTGGATGAACCTGATGCATGAGTTCATTTATGGAGTCCGCCAAAACAAACGGGGCCACATCATACATGATTTGTTGCAGTTCTTGTGGGATGTCTAAATCAAAAGGAACGGTCAAACTGAAAAACTCATCATATTCCATCTGATTCAAAGCAGCAGTATCGAGTTTACATACTTCAATGATTAGATTATAGAGCTTTTGGATATAGGGCTTACGTAGTAAGCGAGACAGTTCTTTATCAATGTAAACCTTGTTTTGATTTTTTCCAATAGCTTGTATTTCGGAACAAAAATCAAGCAGATCAATAGCAAGTTTTCCTTGTGTCGTTTTGCTTTTATGACGCACGGATAGGAAGTAGTACTGAAAGGCGGTTGTAGGTGTATGACATTCTGGGTCATCACCATCGAAATTGTATAGAGCGAACCTGTCATACAACAAGAGAGGGAGCAGATATTTAAGCATATCCAGAGGTTTTTTCTCTTTACTTTCAAGTTCGTATTTTATCTGCATCATACGTTTTGCAGTAGACACATGTCGACAAAACTCACTCTTAGTCATGGTGTCATTTCGGTAATAAGGATTCCATGCCGCATAGGCTTCTTCTGTAAAGTCAATTCCCATTATGTAGTAGCCAGGCTGTTGATCATTGATTTTTGCTGATGAATACGGAAGTCCATACCTGTTACAGAAGTCAAGTATTTCAGCATCTTTGCTTGTATCAATGTTAGCTAGGTCAACCAGAAGATATTGATTGGTTTTGAAATCATCACAGAACAAACGCTTTTTTATTAGCTTTTTTTCACCTTCTCTTGCTGGATGAAACTCTTCTGATACGAGTATTGCATTTCCGTTATCATCAACGATTCGGTATGTACCAACGTAATTATCTACAAAGAAACCTCGGTCTGATGTAATCATGGATATCCCTCCTTGTGTCATACAAAACGGTATATAGAGCGTATGACGTTGTTTATTTATAATTGTATCACAACGAAATAAATATTCCTATTTGAACTTTCAGATGACGTCGCATTTGGTGCGATGTGATCTGAAGGCTCAAAGCTTTCAAAAAATCTCATCGTCTGAGATGCGCATTAGGACGGCGGGATGCATATAGGAAATCCGAAACAGCGAAAGCTGTGCAGAACTCCGATGCACCCACCGTATTTCAGCATGCTCACTTTCAGGCTCGGGGTCGGTGGAATCGGAATCCATCGACCCCTTTTGCGTCCCACCGTTCTTGCCCACCAGGCAGAAAGGAAGGGACTTTATGAGAAAGTTCAAAACAGCAGCGGATAACCGCACCAACTACATTTATTACTTCAATGACGGCAGCAAGTGCGTCATCACTCCGGGAGAAGACGGAGAAAACACTACCATCATAGCACAGCTTCATGCGATGGATGATGAACAGGTCGATGCTGACCGTCGTGAGGATTATCACTGCCCGGTTCATTACCAGGCATACTCCGATGGCGAAGGAGAAGATGCGGATGACCGCAACCCTTATCTGTGCGACACAGATGCAGATCCATTGGAGCAGATGCTTGCCTCTATCAGACAGCAGGAACATTCGGACAAGCTGGACAGGCTCAAAGCGGCACTTACCACACTTACTGACCTGCAGAGAGACACCATCTACAAAAAATTCTACCGCAACATGTCCAACGTGGATATTGCAGCGGAAGAAGGCGTGTCCGAGGCAGCAATCCGTAACCGTCTGAAAAAGATCTTTGCAAATCTTGCGAAAAAAATCTAAGAAATGGGGGTTCGATTCCCCCGTTCCTTTCGCATATGGACAGAGGGATACAACAAAAGACCCTCGGAAAGGAGCCAATGCAATGAAACACAAAGTATGTATCAACATTGCAAAACCCGGCGGTACACCGACCCCGGTAGTAAGAAGCGGTACTGTGCAGATTCGAAAGCGTCTGCTCGACTTCCTCTTTGGGCAGCAGGCCAATGTCCTTGTCCTGTCCCCCGGTGACTCGGTGCAGACTGTCGAGATCCGAGAACTGAAGGAGGGAGGTAAGAACCGTGACTAACAATCAGAAGTACAACTTATTTCTTGATGCGGTGAGAATCATCCGCTCTCTGGCAGATGTGTTCGAGGCAATTGCAGAAACCTACAGAGATGCAACTGTAGTAGAAGCCGATGCCAAGGTCATTGATACACAGGAAGTAAAGGAACTCCCTGCTGAGAAGGAAGTAACCTTGGAAGATGTCCGTGCTGTTCTGGGTCAGAAGAGCCAGGCTGGTATGACTGCCGAAGTGAGAGAACTCATTACAAAATACGGCGGCACCAGACTGTCAGACATTGACCCGGCACAGTACAAGGCACTTCTTGCTGAAGCGGAGGTGTTGGGAAATGAGTAAACACGCATTTCTTTCTCCTTCCGGTTCACACCGTTGGCTGAACTGCACACCAAGTGCGATGCTTGAATCCGAGTTTCCGGGCGGCAGCAGTTCAGCCGCCGAAGAAGGTACCGCAGCCCACGCATTTTGCGAACACAAGTTAAAGAAAGCGCTCCGCAGAAGAAGCAAAAGGCCTGTCTCCGATTACGATAGTGACGAGATGCAGGAGTACACCGATAGTTATGTGGATTATGTGCTGGAGCAGCTTGAAGTCGCAAAGCAGGCCTGCAAAGACCCAATGGTGCTGATTGAGCAGAAAGTAGACTTTTCGGAATATGTTCCGGACGGCTACGGTACAGCAGACTGCATCATCGTATCGGACGATGCCCTGCAGATTATTGATTTTAAGTACGGGCTGGGAGTTTTGGTGGATGCTGAACAGAATACGCAGCTGATGTGTTATTCCATCGGTGCGCTGAACATCTTCGATAGCCTGTATGACATCAAGCAAGTAACGATGCACATCTTTCAGCCTCGCAGGGAGAATGTCCAGAGCTGGACTATCCCGGTAGATGAACTGAAAGCATGGGCAGAGAACGAACTGAAGCCGAAGGCACAGATGGCCTTAAACGGCGAGGGCGAATATCACCCCGGCGAATGGTGTCAGTTCTGTAAGGCAGCAGTACGCTGTCGAGCAAGGGCAGAAGAAAAACTTCGTCTTGCACAGCAGGAGTTCAAAATGCCGCCGCTTCTTACAGATGCTGAAATCGAAGAAGTGCTGACTATCCTTCCTGACCTTACCAAGTGGGCAGACGGCATACTGGCTTATGCCACCGATGCGGCAGTCAACCACGGCAAGGAGTGGAACGGCTTCAAGGTTGTCGAAGGCAGATCCGTCCGCAAGTACAAGGACGAAGAACTGGTCGCACAGGCAGCCAAAGACCACGGCTATACCGATATCTACCGTCAGAGTCTTATCACCATGACGGAGATGCAGAAGCTGATGGGCAAGAAACAATTTGAACAGATCCTGGGTGACCTCATTGTGAAACCCCAGGGTAAGCCGACCTTGGTTCCGATAACGGACAAGCGTCCGGCAATGAACGTAACAAACGCCAATAACGAATTTAAACAGGAGGATTAATATCATGGCTATTTCTAAGACAAAAGTTATCACAGGTGTAAACACTCGTCTCTCTTATTTCCACGGCTGGGAACCTACCAGCATCAACAACGGACCTGAGAGATATTCCGTTTCCGTACTTATCCCTAAGTCTGACACCGAAACAGTGAAGGCTATCAATGAGGCTATCGATGCCGCAATCGAGGAGGGCGTTGCCAAGTTCGGCGGCAAGAAGCCTAACAAGGCCGCTATCAAGCTTCCTTTGCGTGACGGTGATACCGAGCGTGATGATGAGGCCTATAAGGGTCATTACTTCATCAATGCCAACAGCACAACTCCGCCTCAGATCGTGGACAAGTATGTGAAGCCTATCCTTGACCGCAATGAAGTATACTCCGGCTGTTATGCACGTGTATCTCTGAACTTCTATGCGTTCAACAGTAACGGTAACAAGGGCGTGGCATGCGGACTGGGCAACATCCAGAAGATCCGTGACGGTGAAAGCCTTGGCGGCAGAAGTTCTGCAACTGACGATTTCAGCACTGTGGCTGATGACGATTTCCTTTCCTAAACATATAAACCCGGCGGGCGGTGGTGTAGCCACCGTCTGCCCCACAATGAATAACGAGGTGAACGTAATGAACGAATTATACGAATTTATGAAACAAGTCGATGTGATAGTCCTTTTCTGCCTGATCTACGGTCTTGCCATCAATGGTATCGTATGGGCAGTGTGCGAATTCTTTAGCTTTGTAGTAAAGAAGGTAAAGTGCTTTATTGCCAAACGCAAAGAGAAAAAGGCTGCACATGAGGATGATGTGACGGAGTAAACATGACGGGCGGCGGAGGATATTCTTCTGCCGCCTTTGTCATAGAAAGGAGCAGCTATGCAGTATTTAAGCATTGATATCGAAACATACTCCAGCGTGAATCTGCAGAAAGCCGGAGTTTATAAATATGCCGAGAGTCCTGACTTCGAAATCCTGCTGTTCGGTTACAGTGTGGATGGCGGAGCAGTTCATGTCATAGACCTTGCCTGCGGCGAAAAGATTCCTGCGGAGATTGTGGATGCCTTGTCGGATGAATCGGTTATCAAGTGGGCATTCAACGCACAGTTTGAGCGTGTATGCCTGTCGAATTATCTTGATACCTGGCTTTCCCCTGACAGCTGGCACTGCACGATGGTGTGGTCGGCAACACTCGGATTGCCTTTGTCCTTGGAAGGAGTAGGAGCAGTTCTGGGACTGGAGAAGCAGAAACTGACCGAGGGAAAGCATCTCATCAAATACTTCTGTGTTCCCTGCGCCCCTACCAAGACCAATGGCGGCAGAACCAGAAATCTTCCTCAGCACGATATGGAAAAGTGGGAGCAGTTCAAGGCATATAACCTGCGTGATGTGGAAACCGAGATGAGCATCCAGAAGAAACTGTCCCGTTTCCCTGTTCCCGATACCATCTGGGATGAATACCATCTCGACCAGGAAATCAATGACCGCGGCATCGGTCTGGATATGACGCTTGTGGAGCAGGCTATTGCCATCGACAGCATCAGCCGTAAAAGTCTCACACAGCAGATTCAAAATCTGACCGACCTTGACAATCCCAACTCTGTGGCACAGATGAAAGGATGGCTTTCGGATAACGGACTGGAGATGGATACCCTTGGCAAGAAGGCTGTGGCAGAAACACTCAAGACTGCACCAAAGCATCTGGCAAATGTCCTTTCCCTCCGTCAGCAGCTTGCCAAGAGCAGCGTGAAGAAATTCACCGCCATGCGGACTGCTGTGTGCAAGGATTCCAGGGCAAGAGGAATGTTCCAGTATTACGGTGCCAACCGAACCGGACGATTTGCCGGGCGCATCATCCAGCTGCAGAATCTTCCGCAGAATCATATGTCAGACCTTGAAGCTGCCAGGGCACTTGTCCGAAGCGGGAACTACGATGCCCTGGAACTTTTGTATGACGATATCCCGGATACGCTGTCGCAGCTGATCCGTACAGCATTCGTTCCCCAGGATGGCAGGAAATTCATCGTGGCAGATTTCTCTGCAATCGAAGCGAGAGTCCTTGCCTGGCTTGCAGGTGAGAAATGGAGAATGCAGGTATTCGCCGATGGCAAGGACATTTACTGCAGCTCGGCATCGCAGATGTTTGGTGTCCCGGTAGAAAAACATGGCATCAATGGTCATCTCCGCCAGAAGGGTAAGATTGCGGAACTGGCACTTGGTTACGGCGGTTCGGTCGGTGCGCTCAAAAGTATGGGTGCTTTGGAGATGGGACTTACAGAAGAGGAGCTTCAGCCGCTGGTGAACGCATGGAGAAATGCCAACCCGATGATAACGGCTCTGTGGTGGGATATCGACAGAGCGGTGAAGACCACGGTCAGAGAACACATTCCAACTGAGGTGGCAGGACTGAAGTTTATCTATGAGAGTGGATTCCTTTTCATGAGACTTCCTTCCGGCAGACGGCTTGCCTATGTGAAGCCACGCATGGGTATCAACCAGTTCGGCAGTGAGTCCGTAACTTATGAAGGCGTGGGTGCTACAAAAAAGTGGGAGCGTCTTGAAAGCTATGGCCCGAAGTTTTGTGAGAATGCTATCCAGGCAATCGCAAGGGATATTCTCATGTATGCCATGCAAACACTCCGCAACTGCAGTATCGTTGCCCATGTCCATGATGAACTGATCATCGAAGCGGACAGTCGCATGAGCCTCAGTGCAGTCTGTGAGCAGATGGGCAGAACACCTCCCTGGGCGAAAGGACTGCTTCTCCGTGCTGACGGATACGAATGTGATTTTTATAAAAAAGACTGATTTTAGGGGGTTCGATTCATTCGGATTCTTCGCATATAGGCAGAAGGAAGTGTCCTTCTGTCTATTTCATTTTTTAGGAGGATTCGCTATGGACGAATTAATCAGAATCAATTACGACAGTGAGCGCCCTACTGTGAACGGACGTGATTTGCATGAGGCTTTGCAGGTGAAGACCGCATACAAGGACTGGTTTCCAAGAATGTGCGAGTACGGCTTTGTGGAAGGCAGAGACTTCTGCTCATTTTTGAGCGAAAGTTCTGGCGGACGTCCGGCAGTAAACCATCGGCTTACCATCGACATGGCAAAGCAACTCTGCATGATTCAGCGCACTGACATCGGCAGAAAGTTCCGTCAGTACTTCATCCAGGTGGAAGAGGCATGGAACTCCCCGGAGGCCATTATGGCAAGGGCACTGCAGTTTGCCAATCAGCAGCTGGCACTTTTATCACAGCAGAACATGGCTCTTACAGAAACCGTGGCTATTCAGAATCAGCAGATCACAGAGATGAAACCGAAGGTCAGCTACTACGATGTGGTGCTGAATTGCAAAGACCTTATTTCTACATCTGCTATTGCCAAGGATTACGGCAAGTCTGCCATCTGGATGAACCGATATCTCCACGAAAAGGGTGTGCAGTTTAAGCAGGGTGACATCTGGCTTTTATATCAGCGTTATGCCCGAGAGGGTTATACCAGCACCAAGACTCATACCTATCCCGGTACGAATGGTGAAACGCATACGAAGGTGCATACCTACTGGACACAGAAAGGCAGACTCTTCATTTACGAACTGATGAAATCAGACGGTTATATGCCTCTGATCGAAATGGAGGTGTAAGCCGTGAACATCGATAAGTTCAATTCAGAAGGTTACTATGACCCGACAAGTTATGAGGCTATGACCAATGTGGCAAAGGCGGACAAGCAGTCCACTTTTCGCCCGCTGGTTTATATCTGTTCTCCGTTTTCCGGTGATACGGAATACAACAGCAATCAGGCAAGGAAGTACAGCCGTTTTGCTTACGAGCAGAATACGATTCCGGTGACACCGCATCTTTTGTATCCGCAGTTCATGGATGATGAAAATCCAAAAGAACGTGCCGATGCCATGCGTTTCAACTATGTGCTGCTTGGCAAGTGCAATGAACTGTGGGTGTTCGGTGATGTGATATCCAAGGGCATGGCACATGAGATCAGTATCGCAAAAAAGAGACAGCAGACCATCAGATGGTTTGACAGAAACTGCAAGGAGGTTAACCATGATTGATTTTACCCTTTATACCGCAAACTGCTGCGGTGACAGTTCCAACTGCGTGTATCCCAATAAGGCTCACATTACGGACTCGGCATCTTTCGTGGCTGCCATCAAGCAGGATCATGTGTGTGCTGCTTATAAGAACAACTACCGCAGCAATGACAATTTCCTTGAAACGGATGCCCTTCCGATGGACTGCGACAATGACCACTCCGATGATCCGAAAGACTGGATCTATCCCTTGGATGTGGTGATGGCATTCCCGGATGTATCCTTACTTGTCAGCTATAGCCGTAACAACATGAAGGTGAAAAACGGCAAGGCGGCAAGACCAAAGTTCCATGTGTATTTCCCTATCCCGACCATGACGGATGGAAAAGCCTATGCGGAACTGAAGAAACGCATCCAGGAGTTCTTCCCGTATTTTGATGCGGATGCTCTGGGTGAGGCTCGTTTCCTTTACGGCACCGATTCACCGGACATTGAAGTATATGACGGAGCAGGTAATGTAGCTGACTTTATTGACCGCGATGAGTTCGCAGACTTTGATGCCAGTACGGAAGAAATCAGTGAAGGCAGCAGAAACAGCACCATGAGCCATATCGCAGGAAAACTTATCAAGAGATACGGTGCAACGGATGAAGCTCATGCCCTGTTTATGAAAACAGCGGAAAAGTGCAATCCACCTCTGGCTGATTCCGAACTGGATAAGATCTGGCACTCTGCCACCAAGTTCGGTACCAAGGTATCCAGGCAGGAAGGCTATATCGATCCTAAGGTCTATAACTCTGACTGCGTGTTAAAGCCGGAGGATTTCTCCGATGTGGGACAGGCCACGGTACTCGCAAGAGAGTACAAAGGAAAACTTCGCTTTTCGCCTGCTACCGATTACATGGTCTACAACGGCAGCTTTTGGGAAGAAACCGCACCGAAATCCCAGGGCATCTCCCAGGAACTGACGGAGCGTCAGCTGGAAGAGGCTGAAGCAGAGATCAAGAAAGCAATGGATGAGATGAACAAGAACGGTGCGATGGAGATCCTTGTGGCAATGGGTCCGAAGAAGGCAGCGAATGCCTTCAACCGTCAGCAGGCACATTCTTTTGAGATGTATGAGAATGCACTGAATTACAAGAAGTATGCCATCAAGCGCCGTGACTCCAAATACATCGCATCTGCCTTAAAAGAGGCAAGACCGATGCTTGAGATTGAGCAAAAGTTTCTGGATGCGGATGAATTTCTGCTGAACTGTCCGTCCGGTACGATAGACCTTCGTAAGGACACCCGCAGTTTGCGTGACCATGACCCGGAAGACTTCATTACCAAGCAGACCGCTGTTGACCCCGGAAAAGACGGAGCGGATATCTGGCAGGATGCTCTGAACACCTTCTTCCAGAACGATGCTGCCCTTATTGACTATGTCCAGAAAATCGTAGGTCTGTCCGCAGTGGGCAAGGTCTATGTAGAGGCACTTATCATTGCCTACGGTGAAGGCCGAAACGGCAAGTCTACCTTCTGGAATGTGGTGTCGAGAGTCCTTGGCACCTATAGCGGAAATATCTCTGCGGATATGCTGACGGTCGGATGCCGCAGAAATGTAAAACCGGAACTTGCCGAGGCAAAAGGTAAAAGACTGCTCATTGCTGCTGAATTGGAAGAAGGCATGAGACTTAACACATCCAATGTAAAGCAGCTCTGCTCCACGGATGAAATCTATGCAGAGAAGAAATACAAAGACCCGTTCTCCTATGTTCCTACCCATACGCTTGTGCTTTATACCAACCACCTGCCCAAGGTCGGTGCAATTGATAAGGGTACCTGGCGAAGACTCATCGTGATTCCCTTCGGTGCAAAGATCGAGGGCAGTTCGGATATCAAGAACTATGCCGACTATCTGTTTGAGAAGGCCGGCGGTGCGATTCTCTCCTGGGTGATTGAGGGTGCAAAGAAGGTTATTGCGGATGACTTCCATATTGCTGCGCCCAAGAAAGTTCAGGAGGCTATCGATGCCTATAAGGAAAACAATGACTGGATGAGTGCGTTTTTAAACGAACGCTGCGAGATTGATGATACCGCCGTGGTCAAGTCGGGAGAACTTTACAACGAGTACCGTTCCTTCTGCTTACAGGTGGGTGAGTATGTTCGCAGTTCCGCAGATTTCTATACCGCTGTTGAGTCCTTCGGTTTTGAACGGTTCAGAAACAGAAACGGCAGATTTGTCAAAGGCTTAAAGCTGAAAACTGAGTTTGAATAAGCCTTATACCGGTATGTGTGACACCTTATGCTACCTATCTTACTAACTTTTCTAAAAAGCCTAAAAAAACAGATATATAGAAAAGTATAGAAAATACCCTGCATAAGGCGGCACACATACCAATATTAAGCCGTGATGGAGGTGCGGAATATGCGTGAAAAAGAAGTTGAGCAGGCCCTTGTCCGCTCCGTCAGGAAAGCGGGTGGGCTATGCATGAAGTTTACCTGTCCGGGCATGGACGGTGTGCCGGACAGACTGGTACTTCTCCCTTTTGGGAAGTGTGCCTTTGTAGAATTAAAGGCTCCCGGTAAAAAACCGAGGCCTTTACAGATACGAAGAATGAAACAGATTACCGCTCTTGGTATTTCCTGCTATGTGATTGATGCTAAGGAGCAGATAGGAGGTGTAATTGATGCAATATCATCCTCATGATTATCAGACATATGCGACCAATTTCATATTGGAACACCCGGTGGCGGCAGTGCTTTTAGAAATGGGACTTGGGAAGAGTGTCTGCACCCTGACTGCTATCTATGAATTGATGTTGAACCGCTTTGAAGTGGAAAGCGTTCTGGTCATTGCACCTCTTCGAGTAGCAAGAGATACATGGCCTGCGGAGATTGAAAAATGGGATCACTTAAAAGGTCTTACCTACTCGGTGGTCATCGGTACAGAGGCTGAAAGGATAGCTGCCTTAAACAGACCCGCCCATATCTATCTCATCAACCGAGAAAATGTGGACTGGCTCATTTCAAAGAGTGGTGTGCCCTTTGATTTCGATATGGTGGTCATTGATGAACTTTCCTCATTCAAATCTTACTCAGCCAAACGATTCAAGAGTCTGCTGAAAGTAAGACCAAGGATAAAAAGGATGGTGGGACTTACGGGTACGCCATCCAGCAACGGACTTATGGATCTGTGGGCAGAATTTCGAATACTTGATATGGGTCAAAGGCTCGGCCGGTACATAACGAACTATCGCAATATGTTCTTTGTGCCGGATAAGCGAAATCAGCAGATGATTTTTTCCTATAAGCCAAAACCGGGAGCGGAGAAACTCATCTACCAACTGATTTCGGATATTACGATTTCCATGAAGTCGGCAGATTTTCTGAAAATGCCGGAATGTGTGATAAACGAAGTCCCTGTGGTGCTTTCTGAAAAAGAAAGAAGTATTTATGAGAAAATGCGTGATGAGATGGTCATTTCCCTGGAAGAGGAAGAAATCGATGCGGTGAATGCAGCGGCTCTTTCCGGAAAACTTCTGCAGATGGCAAACGGTGCTGTCTATACCGAGGATAAGGAAATCGTGAATATCCACGACCGCAAACTGGATGCCCTGGAGGACCTCATCGAAGGCGCAAACGGCAAACCTATTCTGATTGCTTATTGGTATAACCACGATTTGCAGAGAATCAAGGAACGGTTTAAGGTTCGTGAGATAAAGACATCTCAGGATATCAAGGATTGGAATGATAGTGAGATACCTGTTGCTGTGATACATCCTGCGAGTGCAGGACATGGACTGAACCTCCAAAGCGGTGGCAGCACCCTTGTGTGGTTTGGACTTACCTGGTCTTTGGAACTGTATCAGCAGACCAATGCCAGACTCCACCGCCAGGGTCAGACGGAAACAGTGGTCATACACCACATCATTGCAAAGGACACCATCGATGAAGATGTGATGAAAGCACTTCGTAGAAAAGAGAAAACACAGTCCGACCTTATCGATGCTGTCAAAGCAAGGCTTCGGAGGTGATGCTTATGGCTGACCCTTATGAAAACCTTGCAAATGCCATTATTACAACAGCTGCCAAGGACTATATGGCAGCGTTAAAGATACTGAAAAAATCACCCGCAAATGTAAATGCCAAAAGTACCGTGACTGAGTGTGAGCGTTTCTTTCGTTCCTCCTGGTATGCGGCACTTACAAGCGTGGATAGTGAATTCCTTATACGAAGACTGAGAGAGGAGGCTTTGAAAAAATGACCGCAAAGGAATATTTAAGACAGGCCTACCGCCTGAACGAGAGAATCAACTCCCATATCGAGGAACTGGAAAACCTGCGTGACCTTTCCACCCGCATCCAGGGAGTCAGCTACGGAGAACATATTCCTTCTCCCAACAGACCAACGGATGCTCCTTTCACAAAGGTGCTGTTTAAGATTATGGAATACCAGGAGAAAATCAATCATGAGATTGACACCCTTGTTGACCTCAAGGCAGAGATGGAAGATGCTATCGAGAAACTGTCCAATGTGGATGAACGTCTTCTTCTCCGTTATAGATACCTGGATAACCATTCGTGGGAAGAAATCGGTGTGCTGTTAAATGCGTCTGTACGCACCGTGCATCGTATTCATTCTTCTGCACTGCAGAACTTTTCTGTGCCGGACTGAAAGTTGGCACACTTTGGCAGAGAATGGCACAGTCCTTATAGGTATAATGGTAGTATAGAAAACTGTATGATGAACGAAGCCTCAAGGGAGAAATCCCCTGGGGCTTTTGCTTTACCCGGACGGAGGTGAGGACAGTGCCGAGAAGGCCGAAACGACCATGTTCACATCCCGGCTGTCCCAACCTGACTGATGGCAGGTTCTGCGAGGAACACCAGAAGGAAGAGAACAAACGATACGAGCGCTATGACCGTGACCCCGCCATCAAACGCAGGTATGGACGAGCATGGAAAAGAATCAGGGACAGCTATGCTGCAAGCCATCCGATGTGTGAGGAGTGCTTGAAGAACGGTATCTATGTACCGACCGAAGAGATCCACCACAAGCTGCCGTTATCTCAAGGCGGCACTCATGACAGAGAGAATCTCATTGCACTTTGCAAGTCCTGTCATGCAAGAATCCACGCCAAGAGTGGTGACAGATGGCACAACAACTGCCCCCAGGGGCGGTAAAAATCTCTACGCATTAAGGTCCCGGGGAACGGCGCGAGGGTCACACGCGCAAAAATTGCTATTCAAAGGGCCTATAAGGAAAGGTCCCGTGAGGAGGTGAAAAACGAGTGGCAAAAGACGGAACGATGAGAGGCGGTGCAAGACCCGGTAGCGGGCCAAAACGCAAGGCTCTGACAGAGAAAATCTCTGCGGGCAAGACTGCTACCGTCATTGACCTGCCGGATGCGTCCGAACTCACGGGTGTGGATATGCCTCCTGTGAAGGACTATATGAAAGCAAAGCAAAAAAGCGGGACAGATCTGTGTGCGGAAGAAATCTTTCAGGAAACATGGAACTGGCTTAAGAAGGTGGGATGCACCGAATATGTGAATACGCTGCTGATCAATCAGTATGCCATGAGCGTTGCAAGACAGATTCAATGCGAACAGGCAATTTCGGAATATGGTTTCCTGGCAAAGCACCCTACGACCGGGGCGGCTTGTCAGAGTCCGTATGTGTCCATGCTTCAGCAGTTCACAAAACAGGCAAACCAGTCCTGGTATCAGATTTACCAGATTGTTAAGGAGAACTGCTCCATCGAGTACACGGGAGCAACTCCGCAGGATGATGTAATGGAGCGCTTGCTGCGCGCCCGGAAAGGACACTGACTATGATTGAAAAAGTAAATCCATGCCACCCTGATAAAGTGGCAGACAGAATCGCAGGCGCAATCGTTGACCTGGCGTATAAAACAGAAAAAGATCCGAAGATTGCCGTTGAGGTACTCATCGGACACGGTGTCTGCTATGTAATTGTAGAAACAAGTGCAGACATTTTTGCAGAACAGATTAAAAGAATTGTACATCGTATTGCCGGACAGATGGCTGTTGTTTCTGATATCAAACCCCAGGATAAACACCTGGCAGATAATCAGGCGGATGGTTTCCGCTGCGGAGATAACGGCATCTTCAAGGGTATGCCCTTGACGGATGAGGAGAAGAAACTCTCTGCAATCGCAAGGGATATCTACAAAGCCTATCCCTGTGATGGTAAGTACATCATGGATGGCGAGAGACTCATCATCTGCCAGAGCAATGCAAAGACGAAAGAACTTCGAAACAAGTATCCGGGGGCAGACATCAATCCTATCGGGGATTGGACTGGCGGCACGGATGTTGATACCGGGGCAACTAACAGAAAGCTTGGCTCAGATATGGCACAGTCCGTCACAGGCGGCGGTTTGCATGGTAAAGACCTATCCAAGGCGGATGTATCCGTAAATATCCACGCATTTTTGAAGGCGCAGAAAACAGGTCAGCCTGTGGTGCTTTCCTGTGCTATCGGTGATGATATCGTGGACGGAGTTCCTTATTCCGAAATCGTGGAAGAAGCAAGAGAGTATATCAACTCCCTGGGTGGATTTGAGAAATTTGCGGAATGGGGGTTGTTCTGATGGCAAAAACGACTACGGAGATGCAGCTTGTTCCGCTCTCCAAATTAGTACCCTATATCAATAATGCAAGAACCCACTCCCCGGAGCAGATCACAAAGCTTCGTTCCTCCCTGCGTGAGTTCGGTTTTGTAAATCCCGTTATCATCGACCGTGACTATGGCATCATTGCCGGACACGGCAGAGTGATGGCTGCCAAGGAAGAAGGCATCGAGGAAGTTCCTTGCGTGTTTGTGGATTACCTTACCGAAGCACAGAAAAAAGCCTACATCATTGCGGACAACCGATTTGCCCAGGACGCAGGTTGGGATGAGGAACTCTTGAGAATCGAGATAGAAGCCTTGCAGGGCATGGATTTCGATGTGGGGCTGACAGGCTTTAACGATGATGAGATTGCTGATCTTTTCGCCGGAGATGATAAGTCTGAGGCAGAAGACGATGATTTCGATTTGTCCGCAGCACTTGAGAAAGCATCCTTTGTACAGCGTGGGGATATCTGGACAGTTGGCAGGCACCGTCTTATGTGCGGTGATGCCACATCCGCCGAAGATGTAGCCGCTCTTATGGACGGTAAGAAAGCAAACCTCATCGTAACAGATCCGCCTTACAATGTGGCCTTTGAAAGTTCCGATGGTCTTTCCATTAAGAACGATAAGATGGCAAACGATAAGTTCTATGAATTCCTGCTTTCGGCATTTCAGAACATGGCGGCAAACCTGGAAAAAGGCGGTGCAGCCTATGTGTTCCATGCCGATACGGAAGGACTTAATTTCCGCAAGGCATTTGTAGATGCAGGTTTCCATCTTGCCGGATGCTGCATCTGGGTGAAAAACAGTCTGGTGCTCGGACGCTCCGATTACCAATGGCAGCATGAACCCGTCCTGTACGGTTTCCTTCAGAACGGCAAGCATTACTGGAGCAAGAACGCAGGAAGAAACCAGACTACTATCTGGAATTTTGACAAGCCGAAGAAGAACAAGAACCATCCGACTTCAAAGCCCCTTGATCTCCTGGCATATCCCATTGGCAACTCCAGTCAGGAAAATGCAATCGTCATTGACACCTTTGGAGGCAGCGGTTCTACCCTGATGGCCTGTGAGCAGACCAATCGCATCTGCCACACGATGGAACTGGATGAGAAGTATGCATCTGTTATCTTACGCAGATTCGTGGGAGACGGCGGTGACCCTGACAGCGTATATGTGATCCGAAACGGAGAGAAATATATGTACTCCGACCTTGTAAAAGAGGTGGAGGCAGCAAATGAATAATGACAGATTGACCCTCGGCAGCCTGTTTGACGGCTCCGGGGGTTTTCCTTTGGGCGGTGTGCTTTGCGGTATTGAGCCTGTGTTTGCATCGGAGGTCGAGCCTTTTCCAATTAGGGTGACCACAAAGCGTTTTCCCAATATGAAACACATGGGTGATGTAAGCAAGCTTGACGGAGCAAGCCTTCCTCCTGTTGATATCATCACTTTCGGAAGTCCGTGCCAGGATATGTCTGTGGCCGGCAAGAGAGCGGGTTTGGATGGCAGCCGTTCCAATCTTTTCTATGAAGCCATCCGAATCGTAAAGGAAATGAGGTGTGCAACCAATGGAAAATATCCAAGATTTATCGTCTGGGAAAATGTCACCGGTGCCTTCTCCTCAAACAAGGGTGCAGACTTCAAAGCGGTCCTTGAGTCCGTATGTTCAGTCAAAGCCGATTCCGTTTCTATCCCTGTCCCTCCGAAAGGCAAATGGACAGGAGCAGGACACATTGATGTGGCAGATGGATTCGATATTGCCTGGCGAACAGTCGATGCTCAGTATTGGGGAGTACCCCAGAGAAGAAGACGTATCTATCTTGTCGCAGATTTTAGTGGCGGATGCGCCGGAAAAATACTATTTGAGTCAGAAGGCTTGTCTGGGTATCCTCCGCAGGGCTTCTGCCCGTGGAAAGGAACTGCCGGAACTTTTGAAGAGAGCCTTGGAGAGACAGGCAGCACAATCTGCTTAAATGACCAGGGCGGCAATCGCATGGATGTGACGGAAGATGTGACCTGCACCCTTCGTGCCGAGAGCCATCATCCTCCGCTTGTGTTTGAGAACCACTCACAGGACAGCCGATACACAGGCCCCCTTGATGTGGCACAAACCGTGCTTTCCACATTTGGAACCGGCGGCAATAATCAGCCCTTTGTGGTGCAGACACCGAAAACGCTGAAGATCCGTTCCGGCTGTGAAGGCGGTGGGAAAGGCGCACTCATCCAGGAGAACCTTTCCGCTACGCTTTCCTGCAACAATGACCAGACTGTTTTCGTTCCTGTTGCATATGGCATCTGTGCCAAGGACAGCAACTCCATGCGTTCAGACAATCCCAAGAGCGGATTCTATGAGGCGGATACCTCAAGATGTCTTGACCAGAACGGCGGCAATCCAAACTGCAATCAGGGCGGCATTGCTGTGGTTTCCGTACAGGGTTCTATGATTGGAAGAAAGGACGAGAACGGTCCCCAGGGCAATGGAATCAATGAAGATGTCAGCTTTACCTTAAATACCATCGACCGCCATGCCGTTGCCTATGGCATCGACAGAGCAGCCTTCAACCAGGGCAAAAACGCACAGTACGGATTTGCTGTGGAGGAAGAAACGCAGCCTACGATGGTGGCAAAAGGTCCCGGTGCAGTAGAAGCACCGACCTTTTCCAGCAGCAAGGCATCCTTCTTTACTTCTGCCGAGGAAGAACTGGCAAACACCTTGGTGGCAACAGACTGGAAAGACCCTCCCGTGGTCAACGACATGGACGCAGACCTTGAGTATATCGTCCGCCGTCTTACTCCGACCGAGTGTGCCAGGCTGCAGGGGTTTCCCGACTGGTGGTGTGATGGTCTTGGTACAAAAGTGCCGTCCGAAGAGGAATTGCAGACATGGATGGACATCTTTGAAACCTGGCGTCTGATCGAGGGGAAGTCCTCCAAGCCGAAGACGAAAAAGCAGGTCTTCAAATGGCTGCAGAACCCCCATTCCGATTCTGCGGAATATAAGATGTGGGGCAACGGCGTAGCCCTTCCCAACGTTTGCTTTGTGCTTTCCGGCATCGTGTACTATAGCCAGAATCCTCCTGAAAATTAAGGCAATTATCTCTACAGAATTACTGAGATTATACTTGCTATTACAGCCATTCAGAGTGATATATGTAGTACCAAATTAAAGGAGGTACATTCAATGGAATTACATTTTAACGCTACAAAGGAAAGCAGAAAAGCAATGGTCGAAGCCATCAGCAAGGAACTTGGAATCAAGGCGAAATACCTGGGTGTTCCAAGCTGTGCTTACCAGGTCGGAGATTACCACATCGAAAAAGACGGCACCTTGATTTTCGAGAACGAAAACATCGAGGAAAGTTCTAAAATCATCAATGCCTGCGTGATGGTAACGGGAGTCACACCTTCCGAATGGGAGAAAAACACAGAGCCGGAAGAAACGGCAGAAATTGCCGAACCCGCAGAGAGCGAAAGCACAGGTCTTACGGTTTCCCTTCCCCTGGATAAGGTGATGGTCGGAAACCTCACAAGACTTCTGGAGGTCAAGGGGCAACTGATCAAGAAGGCACTTGGCATCAGCAAACTACCGATTGAGGTCGGTGAGGATACCATTTCCTTCCCCTGGTTTTCCAAACTGCCGGATGCAGATACCGCAAGAGCCTACACCAACTTCATTGCAGCCCTTTGCAAAATGAGCAAGGAGCAGAAACGAATCACCGCCAGCGAAAAGGAAGTGGAAAATGAAAAGTATGCATTCCGCTGTTTCCTTTTGAGACTCGGATTTATCGGTGCGGAATACAAAACCGACCGCAAGATTCTGCTTCAGAACCTTTCCGGCTCTTCCGCATTCAAGAGCGGTGCAAAGAAAGGCGGTGAGGAGGCATGATGTTCCCTGCAAGAGCAATCGTAGAGCGAATCAAGAAAGAGTATCCGAAAGGCTGCCGTGTGGAACTCATTCACATGGATGACCCATACAGAACGATGCCGATTGGACTTAAAGGTACAGTCAGTTGTGTGGATGATACCGGAACGATTCATGTAGACTGGGACAATGGCTGCCACCTTGGTGTGGTGTATGGCGAAGACAGCTGCAGGAGGGTCGCTCATGAAGATTAAAGATCAGATCCTTGCAGTCCGGGACACAGGACTTACCAATATGTTCGATACCCGTGCGGTGCAGGTCATTGCAAACGAGATGGGATTCTACGAACTGGTCATCTTCCTGGAAGAACACAAGAAAGAATATGTACAGTTCATTCTCTGCGGAGAGGACGGTGTTCTCGATGTGGAATGAAGGAACGATAGGAATCCCGGGAAAGGACGGCGGCTATACGGCAGCCCACTACTGGGTCAAGCATTATGAAGAGCCGAGTGAGTTTGGCATCAATGGAGGCAGGATTTCCAAGCTGATGATTAAGATAAACGGTGTAGTTACCGCTAACTATGACAGAGGATGGGACATCAAGCCAGATGAAGACTTACCGACACAGATGGCTTATTGCATCCTCTTAAACGAATACAACTAATTTTCCGAACTGAATATTCAGCAGGACGGTCCCAACAAGGGGCTGTTCCTCGTATACGGCAGTCGCAGTAATGCGGCTATTTTTTATGCCAAAGAAAGGAGTGACGGCACTTGCGGAAACTGAAAAAGTACAAATCCACGAAGTTCATGGCGAAGGATTCCCACTATGATGCGGATGCCGCTGACTTTGCTGTGGCATTCATTGAGAGCCTTTGCCATACCAAAGGCACTTGGGCGGGCAAGCCATTTGAACTTATCGACTGGCAGGAGCAGATCATCCGAGACATTTTCGGAACGCTCAAGCCAAACGGATACAGGCAGTTTAATACCGCCTATATTGAGATACCCAAGAAACAGGGCAAGTCGGAACTTGCGGCTGCGGTGGCGCTTCTGCTTACCTGCGGTGACGGAGAGGAACGAGCGGAAGTATATGGCTGTGCAGCCGACCGACAGCAGGCATCCATCGTATTTGAGGTTGCCGCCGACATGGTTAGAATGTGTCCGGCACTATCCAAACGAGTCAAGATTCTTGCCTCGCAGAAACGAATCATCTATATGCCGACCAACAGCTTCTACCAGGTACTTTCCGCAGAAGCCTACAGTAAGCACGGCTTTAACATCCACGGTGTTGTGTTCGATGAGCTGCATACCCAGCCGAACCGAAAGCTGTTTGATGTCATGACCAAGGGTTCGGGTGATGCCCGTATGCAGCCACTGTACTTCTTAATCACTACAGCCGGAACGGATACCAATTCCATCTGTTATGAAACCCATCAGAAAGCCAAGGACATTCTGGAAGGCAGAAAGATCGACCCTACCTTTTACCCTGTTATCTACGGAGCGGATGAGAGTGATGACTGGACTGACCCAAAGGTATGGAAGAAAGCAAATCCATCCCTGGGCATTACGGTCGGCATCGACAAAGTAAAGGCAGCCTGTGATTCTGCCAAGCAGAACCCCGGCGAGGAGAATTCCTTCCGACAGCTGAGACTGAATCAGTGGGTGAAACAGGCAGTTCGCTGGATGCCGATGGAGAAATGGGATAAATGCTCCTTTGCCGTGAGTGAAGATGATCTGGAAGGCCGTGTATGCTACGGCGGACTTGACCTTTCCAGTACAACAGATATCACGGCATTCGTTCTGGTATTCCCGCCACTGGATGAAGAGGACAAGTTCTGCATCCTTCCATACTTCTGGATACCGGAAGAAACTCTGGAACTGCGAGTCCGAAGGGATCATGTTCCCTACGATGTTTGGAAACGGCAGGGGTATCTGCAGACTACGGAGGGCAATGTAGTCCACTACGGATATATTGAGCGGTTCATTGAAAAACTTGGTGAACGTTTCAATATCCGTGAGATTGCATTTGACCGCTGGGGTGCTGTTCAGATGGTACAGAACCTGGAAGGCATGGGATTTACGGTAGTACCTTTCGGGCAGGGCTTTAAGGATATGTCACCGCCTACCAAGGAACTGATGAAGCTGACCTTGGAACAGAAACTTGCCCACGGCGGACACCCGGTTCTTCGGTGGATGATGGATAACATTTATATCCGAACAGATCCCGCTGGAAACATCAAGGCGGATAAAGAGAAATCTACAGAAAAGATAGACGGAGCGGTAGCAACCATCATGGCACTTGACAGAGCCATCCGCTGCGGTAACCAAGTCACGGAAAGCGTCTATGACCACCGTGGCATTTTGTTTATTTAGAAAGGTTGGTGAAGCATATGGGACTATTTGATGTTCTATTTCGGTCAAGGGATAAGCCTGTGACCGACAGCATAAACGGCAGCGGATACCGATTCCTGTTCGGCGGCAGTACCTCCGGCAAGCGGGTCAATGAACGCTCTGCCATGCAGATGACGGCAGTGTATTCCTGCGTAAGGATTCTGTCCGAGGCGGTAGCGGGACTTCCGCTTCATCTGTATCGGTACAACAAGGACGGCGGTAAGGAAAAAGCTATTGAGCATCCACTGTACTTCCTATTGCATGATGAGCCAAATCCGGAAATGACATCCTTTGTGTTCCGGGAAACCCTTATGACGCATCTTTTGCTTTGGGGCAACGGGTACGCACAGATCATCCGAAACGGCAAAGGCGAAGTGGTAGCACTTTACCCTCTGATGCCGGACAGGATGACCGTAGACCGTGATGACAAAGGAAGGCTCTACTATGAATATCGGGTATCCGATTCCGATGCACCTACGATGAAAGATGGCACGGTAAGGCTCAAGCCTTCCGATGTGCTGCATATTCCCGGTCTTGGCTTTGACGGACTGGTTGGATATTCGCCAATCGCAATGGCGAAAAATGCTATAGGACTTGCCATCGCAACAGAGGAGTACGGTGCTAAGTTCTTTGCAAATGGAGCAACTCCGGGTGGCCTTTTGGAATATCCCGGAACAGTCAAGAACCCGGATGCCGTAAGAGAGTCCTGGGAGAAAGGGTTTTCTCAGAACAACTCCCACAAAATTGCCGTCCTTGAGGAAGGCATGAAATACACACCGATTTCCATCTCTCCGAACGAAGCACAGTTCTTGGAGACACGGAAATTCCAGATCAATGAAATTGCCCGAATTTTCAGAGTGCCTCCGCATATGGTCGGTGACCTTGAAAAATCGAGCTTTTCTAATATTGAGCAGCAGTCACTCGAATTTGTGAAGTACACGCTTGAACCCTGGCTTATGCGCTGGGAACAGGCTATGGCGAGAGCCTTATTCACACAGGAAGAGAAGACTGCTTTTTTCATCAAGTTCAATGTGGATGGACTTCTGCGCGGTGACTATGCAAGCCGTATGTCCGGCTATGCCACTGCAAGACAGAACGGCTGGATGAGCGCCAACGATATCCGTGAACTTGAGAACCTTGACCGCATCCCCGCTGAACTTGGCGGAGATCTGTACCTCATCAACGGCAATATGACAAAGCTTGAAGATGCAGGTCTGTTTGCAAATAAGAAATCTGACGGAGAGGAGGAAAAATCCGATGAAGAAGTTCTGGAACTGGAAGAGTCAGACCGTGACGAACCAGGAAACGAAGGAACAGACGGTGGAGAGAACACTGTTCCTAAACGGCACCATAGCAGAAGAGAGCTGGTTTGATGATGATGTCACACCGCAGCTTTTCCGTGATGAGTTAAATGCCGGGAGCGGAGACATCACGGTATGGATCAACAGTCCGGGCGGTGACTGCGTAGCGGCTGCCCAAATCTACAACATGCTGATGAACTACAAAGGCAATGTGACCATCAAGATCGATGGTATCGCAGCCAGTGCCGCAAGCGTTATCGCAATGGCAGGCACAAAAGTAATCATGTCCCCGGTTTCCATGATGATGATCCATAACCCGGCAACGGCGGCTTTCGGTGATTCTGCTGATATGCAGAAAGCCATCGCAATGCTTGATGAGGTGAAGGAGTCCATCATCAATGCCTATGAGATCAAGACGGGACTTAGCCGTGCCAAGCTGTCTCACCTCATGGATGCCGAAACCTGGATGGATGCCAATTCCGCAGTTGAGATGGGATTCGCTGATGAAATCATGCAGAGAAATGTTTCTGACAACATCGAAGTCCCAAAGGTCAGCATGGTGTTCTCCCAGGCTGCCGTGACCAATTCCCTTATGGACAAGCTGTCTGCAAAATGCCGCATTCAGCCAAAGTCCGAACCCACAAACAAAGTATCTGCCGACTCCCTGATGGAGCGGTTAAATCTGATGAAAAATTGGAGGTAAATTACAATGAGCAAGATTTTAGAAATGCGTGAGAATCGCAAAAAGGCATGGGAGGCTGCAAAGGCCTTCGTAGAAACCAAGCGTGACAAGGACGGTCTGCTTTCCGAGGAGGATGCAAAGACCTACGCTGAGATGGAAAAGAAGGTGCAGGCATACGCTGCGGAGATTGAGCGTATGGAGCAGATGGAGGCTATGGAGGCGGAAATGAACCGTCCCGTAAATACTCCTATCGTGACCAAGCCTGTGTCCGATAAGCAGATGCCCGAAAAGAAAGGCCGTGCAGCGGATGCCTATAAGGCAGCCATGCTGGATGCACTTCGTTCCGGCTTCAAGCGTGTGAGCAATGTTCTGCAGGAAGGTGTAGACACCGATGGCGGTTACCTTGTTCCCGAAGAGTACGACAACAGACTCATTGATGTTCTGGATGAAGAGAACATCATGCGTAAACTGGGTACTCGCATTACCACTTCCGGCGAACACAAAATCAACATCGCAGCTACCAAACCTGCCGCATCCTGGATTGAGGAAGGTGGTGCATTGTCTTTCGGTGATGCCACTTTTGAACAGATCCTTATGGATGCCCACAAGCTTCATGTTGCCATCAAGGTGACTGAGGAGCTTCTGTATGACAATGCTTTCGGCTTGGAGAATTACATCATCACCCAGTTCGGTAAGGCACTCGCCAATGCCGAAGAGGATGCGTTCTTAAACGGTGACGGTGTGGGCAAGCCTCTCGGTCTGTTCGCTGCATCCGGCGGCGGTCATATTGCAGAGACTCTTACTGCGGCTGTTAAGGCAGACGATATCATCAACCTGGTATATGCCCTTAAGCGTCCTTACCGCAAGAATGCTTCTTTCATTATGAATGACAAGAATATTGCGGCTATCCGTAAGCTGAAGGACAACAACGGTGCCTATATCTGGCAGCCTTCCGCACAGGCTGGTGAGCCTGACCGTCTCTTTGGTTATCCTGTTCATACTTCTGCGTATGCACCGGAAGATGCCATCGCATTCGGTGACTACAAGTATTACAACATCGGTGACCGTGGCACCCGTTCCTTCAAGCAGCTGACTGAACTTTTCGCCGGAAACGGCATGATCGGCTATGTTGCCAAGGAACGTGTGGACGGCAAGCTTATCCTCCCAGAAGCTGTCCAGATTCTGAAACTTAAGAGCGAGTAATCGAATTCATCACGGGGTCACTCTCTTCGGAGGGTGACTCCTGATTTTATGGGAGGTAGATATTTCGATGACAATTACATTAGAAGAAATGAAGAACTACCTCCGGGTAGACTTCGAGGATGATGACAGGCTGATTGAAGGACTGATCCGTTCCGGGCAGAAGATGTGCATGGATATCCTGCGAACTGATGACCCTGCGGTATTGGAAAACCCCGATGCCAGGGCGGCTATCCTCTATGCGGCTGCGTATCAGTACGAACACCGTGAGGAGGCTGACTATCATGCGCTGATGCTTTCCCTTCGTGCCATGCTCTTTGGTGACCGCAAGGAGGTGTTCTGATGAAGATTGACCTTTTAAATGTCCGTATTTTCATTTCCAAAAGCGAAGTGGTCACAGATAAAATCGGTAACCACAAGAATGAATGGAAACCATACTACACCTGCTATGCCACGGTTTCTGCAGAAGCCGGAAAAGAAATGACCCAGGTGGGCATGGTGGTGGATGATTCTTCGGTGGACTTTACCATCCGTTATTGTGAAAAGGCAAAGGCTATCAACACCACAAAATACCGAGTGGAGTTTAATGGTGAACTCTACAACATAGAGGGCGTTGACCATATGAACTACAAGAAGAAATCCATCAAGCTGAAGTGCCGGAAAGTGAGGCGGTAAGGATGGCATCAAACAAAGTGAGGATTGACTCTATAGCTGCTGCAATTATGGAGGGGCTTCAGGAGTATGCAGAACTTGCCACAGATGATGTAAAAAAGGCGGTCAAAAAAGCCGGGACGGAAGTCAGAAAACAGATATCGGAAACTGCGCCGCAGAAATCCGGCAAGTACGCCAAGTCCTGGACGGTAAAGACCACGAAGGAAACATCCAATGCCCTGGAGGTGACTGTTCATTCCAGAAACCGCTATCAGCTGGCACATCTTCTGGAACATGGCCATGCCAAGCGTGGCGGTGGCAGAGTTTCGGCAAGGCCGCATATCGCAGCCGCTGAAGAGGCAGGCATTAGAAAACTGGAGGAAGAAATCGAAAGGAGTCTGAAATGAAAAGGATTGCAGAACTAATTA
Source organism: Bariatricus sp. HCP28S3_F11 (assembly GCF_052065395.1). Taxonomy (NCBI): domain Bacteria; kingdom Bacillati; phylum Bacillota; class Clostridia; order Lachnospirales; family Lachnospiraceae; genus Bariatricus; species Bariatricus sp. HCP28S3_F11. Next base: position 40,814 of record NZ_JBQHUC010000028.1, read on the forward strand.
AAAGCATGGGACTTCCTTTCGCCTATGACCATTTTGCGGAGAGCGAATCTCCTGCTCCTCCGTTTATCTGTTACCTCACACCGGGCAGTGACAACTTCGCTGCAGACGGCAGAGCGTATTACAAGATCAATATTGTAAATATCGAACTGTACACCGATACCAAGGACCCATCGGTGGAGCAGAAGGTTGAGTCGGTGCTGGATGCAAACGGTGTTGGACAGCGAATTGAGGGAGACGCAAACGACAAATTATTTTTCCGTCCTTTAAAGAATCGACCGCGCAGTCTGGGAGCTAATGGCAGATTGACAGCGATAATACGGC
>NZ_JBQHUC010000029.1:0-40608 GCF_052065395.1 Bariatricus sp. HCP28S3_F11
GGATGTGAATGCAGCGATCAATATCCGTGAAGAAGGAAAAAGAATTTTATGCGCATAACTGCGCCTGAAATATGCCCGTAACCGGGCAGAAAAGAACCGCGGGGCACGCGGAGATAGCTTATTGATACTTAGCCCTATCGGGCTATTGAGTAAGAAGCCCCTACTTCAAAGCTTTAGGGCTTAAGTAGTGGGAGCATGTCACTAGTGGATGAACATCGTTTTCCGAGGCGGCTTTTTCGACAAGATACTGATGACCGGATGTAAAAGGATTGGCGTTCATAACCAGTGCCGCAACGCGAGTTCCATCTTTTTTCTCAGAAGAAAGTTTCTGAAGATAGCGGGAGAATCCGGTTTTGCGGTTTTCCATGAAAACGATCTGTTCATCAATGCGCGCAATCTCATAAAAACCAAGATCGCCGAAAAATTAGGCAGAGCTGCATTTGGTATAGAGAAACAGATGTGTATTTGCACGTTCAAACTGTACTTCCATGAGGTGGGACACAATCTGGTTCATGAGACCTTCTCCCTGATGGACACTGCTCACTGCCATGCAGCGCAGGGTATTGCCGAAGCAGCTTCCGGTTGCAATGACATTTAGGTCTTCATCAAACATGGCGCAGGTGTAGTCCAGATGGGCGTCGCGCCGTATGCCCTCTGCAGTGAGAAGCTGATCGATCTGCCGGTTGACCCGGATATCATCTTTCGGTATCGTTGCAATATAATAATCAGACATGGTTTTCTCCTTCAATTTTTGAATATACCGATATGGAATGACGGGATTTGCGAAGAAAATCAGGTATGCAATTGACCTGAGAGGAAAATGAATTTATACTGAAAGCAGAAAAGCAAAAGGTCTGTGTAAGAACGAATGAAAGCGTCAGTATGTGAGGTGAATGAATATGAATTATGAAGGTCAGATATGCCGTGCTCCTATGGAGAGAGCGTCATTTATGCTTCCGGTTATGGTAGGGTGTTCTTATAACCGATGCAAGTTCTGCAATTTGTTCCGGCATCTGAAGTACAGGGAACTGCCGATGGAGCAGATTGAGGAAGAACTTAAGAGAGTCGCCGGACTTGGTGGAAATCCGAAAAAAATCTTCCTGGGGGACGGCAATGCGTTCGGATTGAAAACGGAACATTTGTTGGAGATTCTGGACAGAATCCACGTATATTTTCCGGAATGTCAGTGCATCAATATGGATGCAACCGTGACCAGCATTCTGAGAAAATCGGATGAAGAACTGGAAATGCTATACAAGAACGGAGTGCGTCATCTTTATCTGGGGATTGAAAGCGGACTGGATGACGTTTTGAAGTTTATGGAGAAGGATCATAATCAGGAACAGGCGATAACTGCGATTGAGAGAATCCAGAAAGCCGGGATGCTGTTCGATGCGCATATCATGACAGGAGTGGCCGGCAAAGGAAGAGGGACGGAAAATGCAGAAGCACTTGCGGATTTCCTGAACCGTGCGCATCCGAGACATGTGGTGAATTTTTCGATGTTTCTTCATCAGGAAGTGCCGCTGTACCGACATATCGAAGACGGCACGTTCGTGCCTGCCGATGAGGTGGAAAATCTGCGTGAGGAACGCTGTCTTCTGGAACATCTGGAAGGGAACGGGATTCTGTATGACGGATTTCATGATTTTATTGAAGTCAGAGTAAAGGGAACTCTTCCGGGAGACCGAGAAAGAATGCTGGCAAAACTGGATCAGGCGATTGCGGAATATGAGCAGCAAAAACCGGTTTATGCATATGTACGAGGTGAGTGCCCGGATCTGGAAAAATGTGAGGATCGCAGAGCACTTTGGGAAATGGAAGATGCGAAGAGAATGACGGTTTAGACCGGATGAGCGAAAAGAGAATATCTCAGCACGGGTTATTCCATGCTGAGATATTCTCCAAATGTATCTTGTGCCAGAGACAGTAATTCGTCTTTTGTCAGAACGATACCCCAGGCATTGCGAAGTCCGTGTCCGGCGGCCTGCTCTTCTGTATAATGCTCCAGAAGATAGGTGCTTTCTACGACACTGGATCCGGTCCATCCGGGATAAATAAAATGTGTCACTAACGGAATTGCCTTGATACTGTCCTCGCGGATGTAAGTGCCGGATTCATCCTGCACGATGGTAAGATTGGCCATGCCGCCAAGCATCTGGGCCACACCGTCCTGGGCTGAAGTATAATTGCCCAGAGAATAGTAACAAAGTGCGCGGTTCCCGTTATCGGCGGTAACCCATTCAACCGGCTGGATCACGTGAGGATGTGTTCCGATGATCAGGTCGGCACCGGCTTCCGTCATCTGGCGGGCGAAAGCAATTTCCTGAGAAGTTGCTTCCATTGTGTATTCGATGCCCCAGTGCGGAAATATAATGGTAAAATCAGCCACCGATTCTGCGCGGCGGATATCGTCAAGAACCTGCGGATGAATCGTGTTAAAATCGATGTATCGCGAATTGGCGTCATAATTATAAAGCATATTCAGATGACCTTCAGCCTTCGTGCTGAAGGTTTCTGCGTTGTGGCTGTATGTATAATTCAGCAGTGCAAATTTAATTCCGTTTATCTCAATCACCGGAATCCGGGACTGTTCTTCCTGAGTTTCATAAATACCCAGAACTGTCATATCGGGATGGCTGTTCTTCCAGAATGAAACACAGTTCAGTAATCCGTCCAGGCCCATGTCAAAACCATGATTGGAAGCATGCAGGACAACATTGAATCCGACTTCCTCCAGCGTATCTCCGATCGCCTGGGGAGAGTTGAAGACAGGGTAATCCTGAAGTCCTTTTTCATCACCGCCGAAGATGGTTTCCTGATTGATGACTTTCAGGTCACATGTCTCCAGATAGGGTGCAAGGTCGCTGTAGAGAAGCGTATAGTCGTGAGTGCCGTCTGGCTGCAGGCCGGATTGCCATACGGCGGTATGGATCAGATTGTCGCCGACGGCCATCAAGGATACCTCTTTTGTGGAAATAACATCTTCTTTGACCACATCGGACGAGTCTTCAGTCTGAAGTGTTGTCCCGGAATCGTTCGGCGAAGCGGCAACCGGCAGTTTTTCCTTATTCTGCCTGTTCTCGGATAACCAGTCTTTGACAGCAAATCCATCCAGGATCAGCAGCAAAAGAAGGATCAGTGAAAGAATATAAACAATTCTATTGCTCTTTTTTGATTTACGTTTTCGTGTTCTTCTTGCCATTTTGTATTCTCCCTCATCGATGATATTCGACAAAATGTGACTATATTTTCAGTATAGAATACCGGGGAGTATTTCGCAAGTAAAAGCACATCACAGTTTGCGTTCTGTATACTTGAAGGTCAGGAAAAAGAGGATTCCCTTGGCTATCGATGAAATCGTCAGGGCCCACCAGATACCGGACAGTCCCATTCCGCTGCCGGTAAGGAATATGGCCAGTGGAATTCTGACTCCGGTCAGCGTGATACTGATCAAACTGCAGAGCGTGGTCTTTCCAAGACCGGAGAGTGCACCGACTGTCATGAGCTCTACACACATAAAGATCTCACTGAAACCAAGAATGACCAGATATTCGGCAGAAATCCGGATGGCTTGTGCTTCATGGAAGAACAGGTGTGAGATCGGGGTGGGAAGGAAAATAAATGCAGCGCTGATCAGTGCACCCCAGACTACCAGTATACGCAGGGAAATCGAATATCCTTTGCGAATACGGTCGGATTTCTTTGCACCGTAATTTTGCCCGACAAAGGCATTTAACGCAGCTCCGAATCCGTCGGCAGTATTCCAGGAGAGAGATTCAATCTGTCCGCCGACACGCTGCGTTGCGACTGCGGCAGCTCCAAATCCGGAGATCATGCGTGTCAGAACCATGGAGATCATACAGTAAAGGCTGCTCTGGAGCGCGGTCGGGAGCCCGATTCGGCAGATGGAACGATAGTATTTGCCCGGACTTAGCGAGAATAGTTTTAGTTTTTTCAAAACATTTTTCTCGTTTTTCGAACGCAGGATGTGGATCAGCATGACCGACATAACCAGAAACTGTGCCGTCACAGTTGCAATTGCAGCACCCATTGCTTCCAGACGGGGAAAGGGTCCGACACCTAAGATCAAAAGCGGATCCAGGATCATATTGCCGACCAGCCCGATCAGGTTGGCAAGGAAGGGGGTCCGGGAATCTCCCTGAGCCGTAAAGAGCCCGGTCAGTGTGAGACTCAAAAATGAAAACAGGATGAGTCCACAGGTTACTTTCATGTAAATTGCTGCGGCAGCATATGATTCTGCGTCGGACAGGTTAAAAAAAGAAAGCAACGGTTTCATGAAAATCAAACAGAAAGCAGCATACAGAACCGCGAACACGATCGTAAGCTGGAGCGCGCAGGAGGCGTAGTGTGTTGCTTCTTCCGTATCATTTCTGCCGCAGCATTGAGCCACATTAACCTGACCGCCCATCCGGGCGAGAGCGACCACTCCCTGGGACAGCCAGACGAACATGCTTCCGACTCCGATTCCTGCGACCGCTTTGGAGCCGAGCATACCGATCCATGCCATATCGGTGATGCTGTAGGCAGTTCCGAGAAAGGAAGAAGCCATAATAGGCAGAGCCAGTTCGGCCAGTGTTTTAAAAATAGGACCGCGCGTAAGGTCCAGTGTTTTTGTTTTTCTCATAATCATCATACCCCAAACATGAAATTAATGCACAAAAGCATACTTTCTTATTCTAGCATGGATGTCGAAAAAAAGAAAGAAAACCGTATGGTTTGTATATATTTTACAAATTAAGTCCCTGATTTTTGGAATAGGTTATGCGTTTAACCTCTTTCGGAAATACAGGGCTTTTATTATACTTTATCATATGAAAATGAAAAAAGGGGTTAGTAAAAAGAATCGGATAGAATGAGAGGTAAGTGCGATGGAACAGGGAAGAGTGCGGATCGCAGACATTGCGGAGAAACTGGGACTCAGTACGACGACGGTATCCAATGTGATTCACGGAAAGACGAAAAAGATCTCGGATGAGACGGTGAAACGGGTTCAGGCACTTCTGGAAGAGAAAAAATATATACCGAATATGGCGGGGATTCTTCTGGCGCAGAACAGTTCCAGGATCGTGGGTGTCATCATCAATAATCATGAAAAATATGAGGGACATGTGCTGGAGGACTGTTTTATTTCCGCCGCACTGAATTCTCTGTCGCAGGAAATACACCGGGCCGGGTTTTTTATGATGGTTGAGACACTGACGGACTGGAATGAAATCGTCCGCATCGCTTCGATGTGGAATATGGAAGGACTGATCCTGATCGGTTTCTGTGACCGGGATTATCAGAAACTTCGGGAATCCATGCACATTCCGTTTGTTGTATATGACGGATATTTTGGGGAGACGGAGGGTATCTGTAATCTGAGCATTGATGATTATGACGGCGGGCGACAGATGGGAGAATATCTGAAACGAATGGGGCACGAGAAGGTTTTGTGTATTGCTGACAATTATATTTGCATGGATAAGGAACGGATCGAAGGCTGCAAGGCGGCATTGGGAGAGGAAAAAGTGGGATTTCTGCAGATCCCTTTTGAGAAGGAAGCAAGAAAGAGGATGTATCGGGAAAGGTTGGGAGAGATCCTGGAATACACGGCTGTCTTTGCTGTGTCGGATTTCTACGCGGCGGAACTGATGCACAGCCTTCAGGAACAGGGGATCTGTGTGCCCGATGATATTTCTGTGGCAGGTTTTGACGACAGCCCGCTCTGTGAGAGGGTGAGCCCGGAACTTACAAGTGTGCGGCAGGACACAAAAGAGAGGGCAAAGCAGGCGGTGAGGCTCCTCAGTAAATTGAAGCAGGGAATTTGGGATGAGCAGACGGTGCGGCTTCCGGTGTATCTTGTGGAACGGGGAAGCGTGAAAATGATGGAGCTGAAAAAGAAGAGTGGAGGAAAATATGGTGAAGACTCTAAATAGCAGAGAACCATTTTACAAAACGGTATTAAAAATTGCCGTTCCGGTCACACTGCAGTCGCTTTTACAGGCATCCTTCAGTGTGGTGGATCAGATGATGATCGGCAGACTGGGAAGTGCAAGTATAGCGGGCGTAGGGCTTGGTGGAAAGTTTTCTTCGCTGTATACGGTGCTTCTGGGGGCGGTTGCTGCCGTGGCAGGAATCATGATTTCCCAGTATATCGGGCAAAAGGATGCGGGCGAGATGGGGCGGAGCTTTCGACTGAATCTGAAGCTTGCGCTGGGACTTGCCATGCTTGCGGTTTTTGTGAGCATGTGTTTTCCGGGACAGATTATGTGGCTGTACACGAAGGATGAAGTGACGAGAGGGATAGCAGCAGAATATCTCCGGATTCTGGCGCTGGCCTTTGTCCCGATGGCAATCGTATCGATCCTCTCAACGCTGCTGCGCTGTATGGAAGCGGCTATGTTTCCGCTGTATGCGAGTATGGCCTCAGCAGTTCTGAATACAGCTTTGAATTATCTGCTTATTTTCGGGAAAATCGGGCTGCCGCAGCTCGGGGTAAGAGGAGCTGCGGCAGCAACCGTGATTTCGCAGTGGACGGCTTGCCTGATTACAATCGGATTTGGAATTCATTTTTGCAGGAGGAATGAGATTCGTCTGAAAACGGAAGGAAGAATGACAAGAGAATATGCAGAAATGTTCCTTAGGATTTTGTGCCCGATCATCATCTGCGAATTTTTGTGGAGTCTTGGGGAAAATGTATATGCTGCGATTTACGGTAATATCGGGACAGCCGCTTGTGCTGCCATGACTCTGACGATCCCGATCCAGACACTGATGATGGGAGCGCTGAGCGGATTGTCCCAGGCGGCCGCTATCCTGATTGGAAAGGCGCTTGGCGCGGGAGAATATGACCGGGCATATTGGGAAGCGAAGAGGCTGATGATTTATGGACTGTGTGGATCATTGGCGTTTTCGGCAGCTATCTGTATAGTGAGCAGATTTTATGTGCAGATTTATCATGTCGAGGCAGAAGTTCATAAAACGGCGGTTCAGCTTCTGATCGTCTATGCTCTGATTGCGCCGGTGAAGGTCCAGAATATGTTACTGGGCGGAGGTATCATCCGAAGCGGCGGAAAGACGAACTATGTGATGTGGATTGATTTTATCGGAACCTGGATTTTCGGAGTGCCGCTGGGGCTTCTTAGCGCGTTTGTGTGGAAGTTGGAGATACCGTATGTGTATTTCATTTTGTCGCTTGAGGAGTGCGTGAGGTTTGGAATGTCGCTAGTGGTTTTTAGAAAGAAGAAATGGATGAGGAGTTTAAATTCTTTATAAAATTAGCACTCAACCCTTGACAGTGCTAATAATTAGTGTTATATTGCAACTAGAACAAAGAAAAGGGTTGTTCTGAGTACACTATTTGTATCAGTTTTTATAAAGGAGGCGTGTGTTATGAATATTAACAAATTTACACAAAGCTCCATGGCGGCAGTTCAGGGCTGCGAGAAAGTAGCGATGGACTACGGCAATCAGGAGGTTGAGCAGGAACATTTATTATATGCTCTTCTTACGATCGATGACAGTTTGATTTTGAAATTATTTGAAAAGATGGGGATTTCGAAAGAAACGATCATCAACCGTGTGGAGGAAGCCCTGAGGAAGCGTCCGAAGGTTCAGGGCGGTCAGATGTATATCGGGCAGAATCTGAATAATGTGTTGGTTCACGGTGAGGATGAAGCGAAGCAGATGGGAGACGAATATGTTTCCGTTGAGCATTTGTTCCTTGCTCTTATGAAGTATGCCAGCCGGGATATGAAGGCACTTTTCAGAGAACTGGGAGTGACGAGAGAGGGATTCCTTCAGGCACTTTCTACGGTAAGAGGAAATCAGCGAGTGACCAGCGATAATCCGGAAGCAACGTATGATACACTGAATAAATATGGACAGGATCTGGTAGAACGTGCGAGAGAGCAGAAGCTGGATCCGGTTATCGGGCGTGACGCAGAGATCCGGAATGTGATCCGGATTCTTTCACGCAAGACGAAGAATAATCCGGTTCTGATTGGTGAACCCGGTGTCGGTAAAACGGCGGCCGTGGAAGGCCTTGCACAGCGAATCGTTCGTGGTGATGTGCCGGAAGGACTGAAGGATAAGAAGATTTTCGCTCTGGATATGGGAGCGCTTGTTGCCGGTGCGAAGTATCGTGGTGAATTTGAGGAACGTTTGAAAGCGGTTCTTGAGGAAGTAAAAAATAGCGATGGAAACATTATTCTTTTCATTGATGAGCTTCACACGATCGTTGGGGCCGGCAAGAGTGAAGGTGCTATGGATGCCGGCAATATGCTGAAGCCGATGCTGGCGAGAGGTGAACTCCACTGTATCGGTGCAACCACACTGGATGAGTATCGTCAGTATATTGAGAAAGATGCAGCGTTGGAACGTCGTTTCCAGCCGGTTACTGTGGATGAACCTACGGTGGAAGATGCGATTTCGATTTTGCGTGGACTGAAAGAACGCTATGAAGTATTTCATGGAGTCAAGATTACAGACGGAGCACTTGTGGCAGCCGCAACCTTGTCGAACCGGTATATTTCCGATCGTTTCCTGCCGGATAAAGCCATCGACCTTGTGGATGAAGCATGTGCGCTGATTAAGACAGAACTGGATTCTATGCCGACAGAGCTGGATGAGCTGAATCGAAAGATCATGCAGCTGGAGATCGAGGAAGCTGCTCTTAAGAAAGAGGATGACCGGTTAAGTCAGGAGAGACTGCAGCATCTGCAGCAGGATCTGGCAGAACACAGGGAAGAGTTTGCAAAGCGAAAAGCCCAGTGGGACAATGAGAAGCGTTCCATTGAATCCGTGCAGAAACTTCGTGAACAGATTGAACAGGTCAACCGGGAAATTCAGACGGCTCAGCAACAGTATGATCTGAACAAGGCGGCTGAGCTTCAGTATGGACGCCTGCCACAGCTTCAGAAGCAGCTGGAAGCGGAAGAAGAGAAGGTAAAAGACGAAGATATGTCTCTGGTTCATGAGAGCGTGACCGAAGAAGAGATCGCGAAGATCATTTCTCGTTGGACCGGAATTCCGGTGGCGAAGTTGAATGAAAGTGAGAGAAGTAAGACGCTTAATCTTGACAAGGAACTGCATAAGCGTGTGATCGGTCAGGATGAAGGTGTGCAGAAGGTTACAGAAGCGATTATCCGCTCCAAGGCAGGAATCAAAGACCCGACGAAGCCGATCGGTTCGTTCCTGTTCCTTGGCCCTACCGGTGTAGGTAAGACGGAGCTTGCCAAAGCACTTGCAGAGAGCCTGTTTGATGACGAGAACAACATGGTGCGTATCGATATGAGTGAGTATATGGAGAAATATTCTGTATCCCGCTTGATCGGAGCGCCTCCGGGATATGTCGGATATGACGAAGGCGGACAGCTGACTGAGGCCGTGCGGAGAAAACCGTATTCGGTCGTTCTGTTTGATGAGGTGGAAAAGGCACATCCGGATGTGTTCAATGTGCTTCTTCAGGTTCTGGATGACGGACGAATCACCGATTCACAGGGCAGGACTGTGGACTTTAAGAACACGATCCTGATCATGACTTCCAATATCGGATCCACATATCTGTTGGACGGTATTGATGAGGACGGCAGCATCAAGCCGGAAGCAGAGCAGATGGTCATGAATGATCTGAAAGCACACTTCAGGCCGGAATTCCTGAACCGTCTGGATGAGACGATCATGTTTCGGCCACTGACGAAGGACAACATTTACTCTATCATTGATCTTCTGGTTGCGGATGTGAATAAACGTCTGGAAGATAAGGAGCTGGATGTAGAACTGACAGAGGCTGCAAAACAGCATGTGGTCGAGGGTGGTTATGATCCGATGTACGGTGCAAGACCGTTGAAACGGTATCTGCAGAAGAATGTGGAGACGCTGGCGGCACGGCTGATCCTTGGTGGCAATGTGGGAAGCGGAGACACCATTCTGATCGATGAGGTGGATGGAAAACTTGAGGCAAGAGTGAAGCAGAGAGTTCGCGAAGTAAAGTAAATGAATACAGAATAATTTCATAAAGGATTTCTATAGGACGCAGACCCCGAAAAGAATCATGAGAATGACTTTTTGGAGTTTGCGTCTTCTTTTTGTCTATGATACAATAATTTTATCTGAGTTTAGTGGTGCAAAGAAAGGGGACAAAGGGAAATGAAATTCGCAATTTTGGCAGCGGGAAATATTGCTAACAGCATGGCAGAAGCGGTGAGCGGAATTGATGCGGTAGAGAAATATGCAGTTGCATGCCGTGAAATTGAACGTGCAAAAAAATTTGCTGATAAATGGGATTTTGAGAAGGCATACGGCTCTTATGAGGAGATGCTGGAAGATCCGGAAGTGGAACTGGTGTATGTGGCATCTCCACATTCTCATCATTATCAGCACACGAAGATGTGTCTTGAGCACGGAAAACATGTTCTTGTGGAAAAAGCATTTACCGTAAATGCTAAGCAGGCAGAGGAATTGATTCGGATGGCTAAGGACAAGGGACTTCTTCTGGCAGAGGCGATCTGGACCAGATATATGCCGAGCAGAAAGATGATTGATGAGATTGTAGACAGTGGTGTGATCGGTAAGGTGACCTCGTTGACCGCGAATCTGGGTTACGTACTTCCGCATGTGGAACGTATGCAGAAACCGGAACTTGCGGGAGGTGCTCTTCTGGATCTGGGTGTGTATCCGATCAATTTTGCTCTTATGGCATTTCATGAAGACGTGCAGAATATTACTTCGACAGCGGTGCTCTCTCCTGCGGGCATTGACTGGATGAACAGCATTACGCTGACGTTTGCGGACGGAAAAATGGCAGTTCTCCACAGCGACATGCTGGCGCAGACGGACCGCCAGGGTGTCATAAACGGGGATAAGGGATACATCGAAGTGCAGAATATTAACAACTGTGAAGAAATCAGGGTGTTTGATCTGGCGCGGAAGATGATTGCCAGATATGAACGGCCGCAGCAGATCAACGGCTATGAATATGAAGTTATCTCCTGCATGAAGGCAATCGAAGAGGGGAAAACAGAGTGTCCGGAGATGCCGCACAGTGAAACGCTTCGTGTTATGAAGATGATGGATTCGATCCGAGAACAGTGGGGAATGACTTATCCGTGTGAATAGTACGGAAAATGAAGAAAGACCTCTAAAAAGTGAGAAAACAAGTATAGTTTTTTGTAAAGCCATGACATGGAATGTATGGTATGATTTTAAAAGGAGAAAAGTCTGTAAATGAAACAATACAGACGGGAATCAGGAGGAAACAAAAGATGAAAAGAGCAGGGGGAATATTACTTCCCATTACAAGCCTTCCGTCCAAATATGGAATCGGGGCATTTTCAAAAGAGGCGTATGAATTTGTAGATAAACTTGCAGAGGCGGGACAGTCTTACTGGCAGATACTCCCACTGGGACCGACCAGTTACGGGGATTCACCATACCAGTCCTTTTCTACGTTTGCGGGGAATCCGTATTTTATCGATTTGGAGGAGCTGATCGAGGAAGGTGTGCTGACCAAAGAAGAATGTGACGCCTGTGATTTTGGAGATGATCCACAAAGTCTAGATTATGGGAAGATTTACAAAGAAAGATTTAAACTTCTTTATAAGGCGTATGAGCGTAGCAAAATTTATGAAGTGCCGGAATTTCAGAAGTTTATACAGGAAAATGCTTTCTGGCTGGATGACTATGCGCTCTTTATGGCAGTAAAGGAACGCTTTGACAGAGCTGCGTGGAATGAATGGGCTGAAGATATCCGTCTCCGTTGGGGATTTGCGCTTGATTATTATCGGGAAAATTGTTATTTCGAAATTGAATTTTATAAATATCTGCAGTTTAAATTCCTGCAGCAGTGGACAAAACTGAAAGAATATGCAAATAATAAGGGGATTAAGATCATTGGTGATATTCCGATCTATGTTGCGTTTGACAGTGCGGATGCATGGGCGAATCCGCAACTCTTCCAGTTTAACAGTGACAATCTGCCGGTTGCTGTGGCAGGCTGTCCGCCGGATGCATTTTCCGCTACGGGTCAGTTGTGGGGAAATCCGCTTTATCGCTGGGATTATCATAAGAATACAGATTATGAATGGTGGACACGAAGAATGGAGCACTGCTACAAGTTGTATGATGTAGTGAGAATCGATCATTTCAGAGGTTTCGACGAGTATTATTCCATTCCGTTTGGCGATGAGACGGCAATGGGCGGCCATTGGGAGAAAGGACCGGGGATGGATCTGTTCCGGACTTTAGAGCGGAAACTTGGGAAGCGGGAAGTGATCGCGGAGGATCTTGGGTTTATGACCCCATCCGTAGAAAAACTGGTAGCAGACAGTGGTTATCCGAATATGAAGGTATTGGAATTTGCATTTGAACCGGACGAGGATACGGGATATCTTCCGCATTCTTATGACAGAAACTGCGTGGTATACACGGGAACGCATGACAATGATACCCTTCTTTCATGGTTTGGGACACTCACGGAAGAACAGAAAGAATTCCTTTTTGAATATATCGATAAGGAAGTCGGGGAGGAAGAAATCAACTGGGAGATCATTAAGCTCGCGATGATGAGCAGTGCAAATCTTTGTGTGATCCCGCTGCAGGATTATCTGAAACTTGGAAATGAGGCAAGGATCAACAAGCCTTCTACGCTCGGATGTAACTGGAAGTGGCGTCTAAAAGAAGGACAAGTCACAGATGAATTGTTAAAAGAAATCAAAAAATTGACAATCAGGAGTTTCCGTACCGAAAGACCGCGAAAAGAAGTTGTTGAAGAAACAGAATCAGAAGCGGAAAATACGGCGGAAACAGAAATGGAAGAAGAAAAGAAAGTAGAAGTATAACTATAAAAAGTTTAACAGGAAGGCAAAATCATGCGTCCGATTATTTTTCATATTGATGTGAATTCTGCATATTTAAGCTGGACGGCTGTGGATCAACTGAAAAATGGGGCGGCGCTTGATCTTCGTACGATACCGGCGATTATTGGCGGGGATCAGAAGTCCCGCCATGGTGTTGTTCTGGCAAAATCCATTCCGGCGAAGAAGTTCGGAATCCGCACCGGGGAACCGGTAGCAAATGCCATGCGGAAATGTCCGAATCTTCATATGGAGCCGCCGGATCATAAACTATACCATAATTATAGCGAAAAACTGATGGAATTCCTGCGAGGATACACGAAGGAGATCGAACAGGTCAGTGTGGATGAATGCTATATGGACTTCACCGGAATTGCAGGAAAATATGCTTCTCCGGTGGCGGCCGCTTTTGAAATTAAGGACAAAATATATGAGATGTTTGGATTTACGGTGAATATCGGAATTTCCAGCAACAAACTGTTGGCAAAGATGGCATCGGATTTTGAAAAACCAAACCGGGTCCATACTTTATTTCCGGAAGAGATCCGTGTGAAGATGTGGCCGCTTCCGGTGCAGGATCTCTTTATGGCAGGCAGAGCAAGTGTGGAAACGCTGCAAAAACTGGAAATTTCCACGATTGGAGATCTGGCACAGACGGATCCTTCAATTCTGGAATTGCATTTGAAGAGTCATGGACGTATGCTCTGGGAATTTGCGAACGGAATGGATGACTCTTCCGTACAGTCTGAGGAGACCGCGGCAAAAGGAATCGGAAATTCTACGACGTTACCGCAGGATGCAGTTACCCGCGAAGCGGCAGTGAAGGTGCTTTACGAACTCGCACAGAGTGTGGGAAGAAGACTGCGCAAAGCCGGCAAGAAAGCAAGCATGGTGAGCACGGAGATTAAATACGCGACGTTCCAGAGTGTATCCCATCAAAAACAGCTTGCGCGCCCATCTGATGAAGATCAGGTGATATACGAGGAGGCCTGCCGGCTGTTTGACGAACTCTGGAGTGGAGAACCGATCCGGCTTCTCGGTATCCGATCGTCTAAGCTTACGGATAGCGGACAGCCGGAACAGATTAGTATGTTCGATGCAGAGTTTGTTGCAGAACAGACGAAAAGAGCGAAGCTGTCTGAAAAGCATAAGAAATTGAATACTGCAATGGAGAGCATTTGCAAACGCTACGGGAAGGATGCCGTTGTAAAGGCAAGTGATCTGGCGAAAAAAGAGGCGAAGTGACGGTGATGGATGTGACAAATAGAAGGTCATTCCTTGACACTGGTACTTCGCCTGCGTTATAATCAAGTGATATGTATCAATCAGGAAGGAGCAGTTTTTCAAATCATGAAATTTCAAGACAAAGAATTTATCCCGGTACTTTTGGGGGGCGATATCAACACATACAGTGTTGCGCGTGCTTTTTATGAACAATACCGGGTAAAGACATATATATTCGGAAAATTCCCAACGGGACCAAGCTATAACAGTAAGATCATCGAATATCATCCGAACCCGAAGATCGATACCGATGATTATTTCCTTAAGACGGTTAATCATTTTGCAAAAAAACATGCGGATAAAAAGATTGTCCTGATCGGATGTGGGGACAGTTATGTGGCTTTGATCAGTAAGCATAAGAGCGAGCTTGCTGACAATATCATTGCTCCGTACATTGATTTTGAACTGATGAACAGCCTGCAGCAGAAAGAGACATTCTATAAGCTCTGTGAAAAGCACGGGGTGGATTATCCGGGCACTTTGATTTACGATGCATCCATGGGAATGGATTTTGAGATGAATTTCCAGTTTCCGGTGATTCTGAAACCATCGGATAGTATCCAGTATTGGGAGCATGAGTTTGAAACACAGAATAAAGTCTATACGATCAAAGACAGGGAAGAGTTGGAGCGCGTGATTGGTCAGATCTATGGTGCCGGCTATACAGATAAGCTGATTATCCAGGATATGATTCCGGGAAATGATGAATACATGTATGTATTGACTTCCTATTCGGATCGGAACGGAAAAGTGAAGATGATGTGTCTGGGACACGTTCTTCTGGAGGAGCATACTCCGCACGGCCTGGGAAATCATGCGGTGATCATTACGGAGCCGAATGAAGAACTGATGATGAAAGTGAAGAATCTTCTGGAAGACCTGCATTATGTTGGATTCTCCAATTTTGATATCAAGTACGACAAAAGAGACGGCAAATTTAAGTTCTTTGAGATCAATACACGGCAGGGAAGAAGTAATTATTATGTGACGGGATCCGGATTCAATGTGGCAAAATATATTGTTGAAGAATATGTTTACGGCAAAGAATTAAAGCTTAAACTGGCCAAAGATGAACATCTCTGGATGGTTGTTCCGAAAGCAGTCGCATTTAAATATGTGAAAGAAGAGGCGAACAAAGCAAAACTCAGAAAGCTGATTAAAGAGAAGAAAATGGTAAATCCGGTTTTCATGAGAGGAGATTTGAAGCCAAGACGTTTCCTTGCGATGGCGAAGACACATCTGAGTCACTTTGTGAAGTTTAAAAAGTATTACAGTTAATAATCCGAATAGAAGCGGACAGAATTAATAAAACGGACAGGGGAGATGCGTATGGTGAAGAAATTAGGAGTGATCGGCGGAATGGGGCCGGAAGCGACAAGCTTTTTCTATGCGAGGGTCATAGCAAGAACCAAGGCGGCAAGTGACCAGGAGCATATTGACATGGTGATCTTAAGTCATGCTACGATGCCGGACAGAACGAAGGCAATTCTTACCGGACACAAAGAGGAATTTCTGAAGGCGATTACGAAAGATGCCCGTGATCTGGAGAAGCTTGGGGTTGCGAACATTGCAATTCCCTGCAATACTTCCCACTATTTCCTGAAAGAGATCCAGGCGGCGACGAAGGTTCCGATCATCAACATGGTGGAAGAAAGCGTACGCTATGTGACGGAACAGCATCCGGATGTGAAGAAGATCGGTATTATGGGAACAGACGGCACCTTGCAGGCAGGCACCTATTATCGCGCATGCGAACGTCGCGGCATTGCGGCTGTTTCGCCGCGGAGCGATGCGCAGCGGGAGGTTATGTCACTGATCTACGATGATATTAAAGGCGGTAAGACCGGAGACAGGGCGAAATTTGACTGTGCATATAACGATCTGATGGAACAGGGATGTGATGCTGTTATTCTGGCATGTACAGAGATCTCTGTTTTTAAAGAATACTATCAGGTACCTGTCAACTGTCTCGATGCTATGGATGTTCTGGTAACGGAGTCTATCCTCCGCTCGGGAGCTCAGATCAGATAGGCGAAGGAGAACTGGAAGGAGAGGCTACAGATGAAGAAATATACATTGGAAGCTTACGCGCAGCTTCTTCAGAATGCGCGGATGATGAAGGAATTTTATTCCTGTGGAAAAGAAGATGCACAGATTGAATACCTGACCTATGACTCGAGAGAAGTTGTGGAAGGAACATTATTCATCTGCAAAGGCGCCGCATTTAAAGCGGAATATCTCGACGCCGCGATCCGGAAGGGGGCGGTGGCTTATGTGAGCGAGGTGAAATATGATACGGAAGTAGATGTGCCGTATTTCCTGGTTGACGATATCAGAAAAGCAATGCCGTATCTTGCGGAGAAGTTCAACAATGCGCCGTGGAAATCACTCAATATCGTGGGAATAGGCGGAACAAAGGGAAAATCCACTTCTGCATATTACATGAAAGCAATTGTGGATGATTACATGGAAGCAACCGGTGGAAAAGAAAGTGCGGTCATTTCTTCGATTGATATTTATGATGGCGTGATCAAGAAAGAATCACATATTACGACGCCGGAGGCGGTGGAATTGCAGGAGCATTTCCGTCATGCTGTTGAGAGCGGAATTTCTTATGTGGAGATGGAGGTATCCTCTCAGGCGCTGAAATATAACCGTGTTGATAATATGATGCTGGATGTGGGGATATTTCTTAATATTTCCGAAGATCATATCAGTCCGATCGAACATCCTGATTTTGAAGACTATTTTGCTTCTAAGCTTAAAATATTTGCAAAGGCAAAGAACGCAGTGGTCAATCTGGATGCGGATTTCGCTGACCGGATACTGGAAGCGTCAAAGGCAAGTGAGCGGGTGCTGACATTTAGCACTAGGAATCCGGAGGCGGATGTTTACGGGTATGACATTCAGAAAGACGGTCATGAGATCGTATTTATGGTAAAAACAGCAGAGTTTGATGAAGAATTCCGTCTGACTATGCCGGGACTTTTCAATGTGGAAAATGCGCTTGCCGTAATCGCGGCATCCATACTGCTCGGTATTCCGAAGGAGTATATGCACAGTGGACTTTACCGTGCAAGATCCAGCGGACGAATGGAACTGTATGCGAGCAAGGATAAGAAGCTGATTGCAGTCGTGGATTATGCACACAACAAACTCAGTTTTGAAAAGTTGTTCTCTTCTACGAAGGATGAGTATCCGGACTATGCGATCGTTTCTATTTTTGGCTGTCCGGGCAAGAAAGCCTACATTCGAAGAAGGGACCTTGGAACGGTTGCTGGGCAGTATTCGAAGAAAGTATATTTGACGGCGGAGGATCCGGGATACGAACCGGTGGAAGACATTTCCAAAGACATTGCGCAGTATGTAGAAGCGCAGAACTGTCCGTATGTTATGATCGAGAACAGGGGAGAGGCAATCAAGGCCGCGATGGATGAAGCGGAAGGAAAGACAATCCTTCTGATCACCGGGAAGGGAAATGAGACGCGTCAAAAATACGGATGTGAATATCTGGATTGTAAATCAGATGTACAGTATGTAAAAGAACTGCTTGCAGAGTATGATAAAACGCATTAGTAAAAACAGGAAGTGCCTTTCTAAGCACTTCCTATTTTAAAATGCGTAGCAATCCTTCGATCCTGTCATATAATATAAGTATAGAGCACTGTCGGTATCATTTTAGAAAGAACGGAAATCTGCAGAACTCTCATACAGTTCGTGAATCAGAGAAACCAGTTCGGAGACGAAATCGGCGGTTCGGTCCATCTTGTCGTGCGCCACATTGAATTCTACAATATCACATGCGATCACGGGAAGTGCAGGCAGAAGTGTGCGGAACATTTCCATAACTTCCGCCTGATTGAATCCACCGGGAACCGGTACGGATACGCCCGGAATCAGTTCTGGATCCATGGAATCAATGTCAAAACTGATATGAACAGCGGACAGGTGCGAAAATCGGCCGATTATTTCGGTCAGACACTGGGAAAGACCCTTGGCACGAACCGCGCCCCATGTATAATAGCGTATGTGAAGCTGATCCAGAAAAACTTTCTCCGGCGGATCGATGTCGCGAAGCCCGATCATGATGATATTTTCAGGTTTTAGTTTCGGTTGTTCGTCCAGAAAATGGGTCAGACGTTTCTCGCCCATACCAAGCAGTGCGGCAACCGGCATGCCGTGAATATTGCCGGTTACAGTTGTCTCATCCGTATTGATGTCCGGATGGGCGTCAATCCAGAGAAGGCCGGTATCGCCGCCTGAGGTACGGCGGGTATATACACTGGAAGCGGAGACGGAGCCCATGGCCGCGCTGTGATCTCCTGCGATAAAAAGTGGGGTATCCCCTTTGGAAAGTACCTCATATCCATAGGAAGCAATGCTCTCGCAAGTGGCAGCGACGCTGTTCAGATTTTTGAGCTGAAGCAGCCCCTCTTCCTCTTTCTTGATTTCCGGGATGAGAGGAAACTGTAAATTAGGATAATGTGCGTTTAAGTACGCAAGACTTCGAATCAGTCCGGTGTCACCAACCCCTAGGTGAATCGGACACCCATACATGTGCAACATAAAAACCTCCATAACAAAAGGACAGTATGTCCTGCTGATAGAAGTATAGCAAATTGGAAGCAGAAACACAAGGGGCGAAGGTTTGTTAGAAAAGAGGTTTTGTATGAAGCTTGTAAATCTGACAGGACAATTGGAATATGCGGTGCTTAGGGCCCCATGCCCGCTTGCAGAGATTGAGATTACCGGAATCTCTTATGATTCCAGAGAGACGAAAGAGGGAGAACTGTTTGTATGTCTGGCGGGGAGCAGGGATGACGGCCACCGGCATATCAGTGAGGCACGCATAAGAGGCGCCGTGGCAGTTCTTGTAGAGAAGCTGGTGCTGGATAAAGAAATTCTGCATATTCCTGAGGGGATGGCGGTTCTCCTTGTGAAGGACACGAGGGAAGCATTGGCTTATATCAGCGCTGCGTATTTTCAATATCCGGCCAGAAAGCTGAAGGTAATTGGTGTGACCGGAACCAAGGGGAAAACGACAGTTGCCAGCCTGATTTTTCAGATGCTGGAGGCACTCGGACATCGGGCGGCGCTGATGGGCACGATCGGGACCGTGATCGGAGAAATGCAGATCCCGGAGAAGAATACAACGTATGAATCCTTTACCATTCACCAGTATTTTGATAAAATGGTAGAAATGGGATGCGAATATGCAGTCATGGAAGTATCTTCGCAGGGAATCAAGTGGAAACGGATCGAAGGAATTGAATTTGAAATTGGTATTTTTACCAATTTTGGAGAAGATCATGTGGGAGCGCATGAGCACGCAAGTATTGCGGAATATCGGTATTATAAATCTTGTCTGTTTCGTCATTGCAGGATTGGAATCGGCAATCTGGACGACCGGAATTGCGGATTTATGTTTAAAAGAGCAACCTGCAGAAAATATGGTTTCACCACAATGCGGGACGGCGGAGATCATATACTTGCTGCATCCGGAATTTCGTTTGGAATGGAAGAAGAGGGCCCTGTGAGCAGATTTACGGCGGATGGGACAGAATTTACTATGGAGATGCCGGGAATGTTTAATGTCTATAATGCGCTGGCAGCGCTTCAGGCAATCCGGTGCCTGGATCTTGATATCAGCCAGGCAGCAGAGACGCTTAGAAAAGCGCATGTAAAAGGAAGAATGGAGAGAATCCTCGTTGAAAAAAACATCGCTTGCTATATAGATTATGCGCACAATGCGATGAGTCTCCAGTGTGTGCTTACGACGCTGAAAGTGTATCAGCCCGGAAGAATCCTGCTGGTATTCGGGTGTGGAGGAGAAAGGGCTGCCTCACGCAGACTGGAGATGGGAAAAGTGGCAGGACGGCTGGCGGATATGACGATCATCACGTCAGATAATCCCCGGGAGGAAGAACCGATGCAGATCATTCGGGAGATTCTAGAAGGGATGGAAATGACAAAGGGAATGTATCTGGTAGAAGAAGACCGGAAAAAAGCGGTTTCGCTGGCAATTTCCATGGCGGAACCGGGAGATATCCTTGTCATTGCCGGAAAGGGACATGAGTCCTATCAGGAAATCGGTTCGATGCGGTATCATATGGATGACAGGGAACTTGTGCTCGAAGCAATCAAAAAAAGACATCAGACAGAAAGTGAAGAAAAATAGGATGTATGCAGATATTATCATAGATATTACAAATGAAAAACTGGATCGGATCTTCCAATATCGGGTACCGGAATGGCTGGAACAAGTTCTGCATGTCGGTATGGAAGTCGTGGTTCCTTTTGGAAGAGGAAATCATGAAAGGCATGGATATGTGGTTGGTTTTTCAGAAACATGTGACTATGAACCGGATAAGATGAAAGAAATACTAAGACCTGCAGAGAAAAGTGTAGCAATTGAATCGCATCTTGTAGAACTTGCGGCCTGGATGAAGGAACAGTATGGAGGGACCATGATTCAGGCACTTCGGACGGTTCTGCCAATCAAGAAAACAGAAAAAGCCAAACAACAGAGGATCATAAGAAGGCTGATTTCTGTGGAGGAGGGACGTGCGAGGCTGGAGGAATACCGGCACAAGAATCAGAAGGCGAGAGCACGGCTGATGGAGGCACTTCTGGATGATGAAGAAATTGATGCGTCGCTAGTCATGAAAAAACTGAATATCACACAGGAAGTAGTGCGCGCGTTGGAGAAACAGAATGTACTGGAAGTCTATTCAGAGCAGATCTACCGAAATCCGGTCAAGAAGACGGAGAGGGAAGAAAAGACCGTTGTGTACACAGAGGCGCAGAAGGCAGCCATTGAGACATTCCGGGAAGATTACCGGAAAAAGGATTATCACACCTATCTGCTGTACGGGATCACGGGAAGCGGGAAGACAGAAGTATATATGGAAATGATCCGGGAAGTGGTAGCTGGCGGCAGGCAGGCAATCGTGCTGATTCCGGAGATCGCACTGACGTATCAGACCGTCATGCGGTTCTGCCGCCGGTTCGGAAGCAGGGTTTCGATCATGAATTCCCGACTTTCGCCGGGGGAGCGGTATGACCAGATGATGCGTGCGAAGAATGGGGAACTGGATGTGATGATCGGACCGAGATCAGCCCTTTTCACACCATTTCCCGATCTTGGCCTGATCGTGATCGATGAGGAGCATGAGTCGGCTTACAAAAGTGAACAGGTTCCCCGGTATCATGCCAGAGAGACTGCGGAAGAGCGAGCAAGGCTGGAAGGAGCAAGTGTCGTGCTTGGTTCGGCCACTCCGTCACTGGAAGCATTTTACCGATGTCGGAAAGGAAAGTATCGTATGCTGGAGCTTCCCGGCCGGACAGAAGGAAGTCTGCTTCCGACGGTGGATGTGGTGGATATGCGTGAGGAAATGTCGGCAGGAAACCGGTCCATTCTCAGCGACCGGCTGCACAGCCTGATGGAGGACCGGCTGAAAAAAGGAGAGCAGATAATGCTTTTCCTGAATCGGAGAGGATATGCAGGATTCCTTTCTTGCAGGTCTTGCGGATATGTAGTAAAATGTCCTCATTGTGATGTTTCACTTGCAATTCATAAAAACGGCAGGATGGTCTGCCATTATTGCGGGTACGAGCGGGCACAGGTAAAGGTATGTCCTTCCTGCGGGTCGCCCCATATCGGTGGTTTCCGCGCAGGTACGCAGCAGATCGAGGAACTGGTGAAACGGGAATTTCCGGAAGCAAGGGTGCTCAGAATGGATCTGGATACCACCCGCAGCAAGGAAGGACATGAGAAGATTCTGTCGGCATTTGCCGGAGAAGAGGCAGATATCTTGATCGGCACGCAGATGATCGTGAAAGGACATGATTTTCCCAACGTTACTCTTGTGGGTATTCTGGCGGCAGATATGTCTCTGTATTCGGACGATTACCGTTCGGCGGAGCGAACCTTTGAACTGCTCACGCAGGCGGCGGGAAGAGCCGGAAGAGGACACAAAAAAGGGGAAGTCGTGATCCAGACTTATAGTCCGGATCATTACAGCATCCAGACTGCGGCCAGGCAGGATTACAGAGCATTCTATGAGGAAGAGATGAATTACCGGGAACTCATGGGGTATCCACCGGCAGAACATCTGCTGGCGGTATTGCTTTCCGGTGAAGATGAAGCACTTCTGGAAAAAGGTGCACATTATCTGAAGGAGTATGCGCTCCGTGTGTCCAGAGGAACCCGTTCTAAGATTATCGGCCCCGCCAGTCCTTATGTGGGAAAAGTGAAAGATGTGTACCGCAGAGTGCTGTATATTAAGGATGAATCTGGCAATGTGCTGGTTGGAATTAAAAATAAAATGGAACAATATATTGAGGTCAACAGTGGATTTGCAAAGATGAGGATTCAGTTCGATTTTGACCCGATGAACGTATTTTAATGAGAAGTGGAGGATGTAAAATGGCAATCAGAACAATCAGAGAAATGGGAGATGACGTATTAACAAAGGTTTGTAAGGAAGTCCCGAAGATGACACTTCGGACAAGGATCCTGATCGAGGATATGTTGGACACAATGTACCAGGCAGCCGGAGTGGGACTTGCGGCACCGCAGGTGGGAATTCTGAAACGAATCGTCGTGATCGATGTAGGAGAAGGACCGATCGTGATGATTAATCCGGAGATTCTGGAGACTTCCGGAGAGCAGACCGGAGAAGAAGGATGCTTAAGTGTTCCGGGAAAAGCCGGTGTGGTAACCAGACCGAATTATGTGAAGGCACGGGCACTTAATGAAAACATGGAAGAGTATATCATTGAAGGTGAGGAACTTCTGGCGAGAGCAATCTGCCATGAACTGGATCATCTGGATGGGCACCTTTATGTGGAAAAGGTTGAGGGAGAGCTGCACGATACGAATTATGAAGAAGAATAGGAAACTTGTATCATTCGATGAAAAGAAGGAGGATTGAAATGAGAATTATATTTATGGGAACTCCTGATTTTTCGGTCGGGACACTGGAGGCGCTGGTCGAGGCCGGTCATGAAGTGGTTCTTGCGGTCACACAGCCGGACAAGCCGAAGGGACGAGGAAAGGAAATGCAGTTCACACCTGTGAAGGAATGTGCGCTGAGACACGGGATTCCGGTATTCCAGCCGAAAAAAGTGCGTGATCCCGAGTGTGTGGAAGAGCTAAAGAAATATCAGGCGGATGTCTGTGTTGTAATCGCATTTGGACAGATTTTGCCGAAAGAAATTCTGGAAATGACCCCATATGGGTGTATCAATGTTCATGCATCCTTGCTCCCGAGCTATCGGGGAGCAGCGCCGATCCAGTGGGCTGTCATCCGGGGAGAAAAAATATCCGGTGTGACGACCATGCAGATGGATGAAGGTCTTGATACCGGAGACATGCTGGAAAAGACCGAGATTATTCTGGATGAGAAAGAAACCGGGGGCAGCCTGCACGACAAGCTTGCCGAGGCAGGGGCAAAGCTCTGTGTTCATACACTGGACAAATTGGTCCAAGGGGACTTGACGCCACAGAAACAGGGGGAGAGTCCGACGGAATACGCAAGAATGCTGGATAAAAAGCTGGGTGATATCAACTGGGAACAGTCCGCGGTTGAGATTGAACGGCTGATCCGGGGACTGAATCCGTGGCCGAGCGCCTATACAGACTGGAATGGGAAAACGATGAAGATCTGGGAAGCAGACGCGGTACCGGGAGAAAATACAGAAAAAGCTCCGGGCACGATTACGGATGTGACGAAAGATGATTTTGCCGTGCAGACCGGAGACGGTCAGCTGCGCGTGCGTGCGCTTCAGATTCCGGGGAAAAAGCGGATGGAAGCAGATGCCTTTTTAAGAGGGTATCAGGTAAAAGTGGGGGAGCATTTGGGATAAGGAGGAATTAGTGTGTATTATCCAATGTATTTTGATTCAACCTATGTACTTGTTTTGATCGGAGTGGTTCTTTGTATGGCCGCTTCTGCGAAAGTGAATTCGACTTATGCAAAATTCAGCCGCGTAAGGAACCATGCGGGGATCACCGGGGCAATGGCTGCCCAACAGATTCTTAGACAGTCTGGGATTTACGACGTCCGTGTGGAACGAGTTTCAGGAAAATTGACCGATCACTATGATCCGTCCAATAAGGTACTCAGACTTTCTGATTCTACGTATGGTTCCACATCGGTTGCAGCTTTAGGGGTAGCTGCCCATGAATGCGGACATGCCATTCAGCACGCGACCCATTATGCACCTTTGAGTATCCGGGGGGCGTTGGTGCCGGTGGCAAATTTCGGATCCAGTATTTCATGGCCTCTGATCATTGTCGGCCTGTTTATGCGCGGGGATATGGCGGCTTTTCTGATCAATATCGGAATACTGCTGTTCTCTGCGGCTGTACTGTTCCAGATCGTTACGCTTCCGGTTGAAATCAATGCTTCCAGAAGAGCAATGAATATTCTGGAAGGGACAGGGATGTTGTATCCGGATGAGGCAGGTAAGGCAAGATCGGTACTTCGCGCAGCGGCGCTCACTTATGTGGCAAGCGCAGCATCTGCGATCCTGCAGCTTCTGCGTTTATTGATCCTTACGAGAGGACGAAGAAACGATGACTAAAGAAATCAGTGAAAGAGAGCTTGCGCTGGCGGTTCTGCTGGAGATAGAACGCGGCGAAAAGAGTCATATCGCGCTTAGACAGGTGCTGGAAAAGTATCAGTATCTGGGAAAACAGGAACGTGCCTTCCTCACCAGATTGTGTGAGGGGACGACGGAGAGAAGGATAGAACTGGATTATATTATCAATCAGTTTTCAAAAGTTAAAACTGATAAGATGAAACCGGTTATCCGTAATCTTTTAAGGTGTGCGGTTTACCAGATGGAATATATGGATCAGGTGCCTACAAGTGCGGCGTGCAATGAAGCGGTCAACCTGGCGGTAAAAAAGGGATTCAAGAGCTTGAAGGGATTTGTAAATGGCGTGCTTCGCAACATTGCGAGAAATCTGGAGAAAATTTCATATCCAGATGAGAATAACACAGCGGAATACTTTTCGATAAAATATTCGATGCCGCTATGGATCGTGGAACAGTGGCTGGCTGATTATGGAAAGGAACAGACCGAGCAGATTCTGCAGAGTTTCTATCTGGAACGTCCGACAACGATCCGGGTGAATGAAAATAGAATGTCACGAGCGGAACTGAAAAAGAAGTTGGAAGAAGAAGGGGTGACAGTGGAAGAACATTCACAGGTCGCCTCTGCACTCTTGATTTCCGGATATGATTATCTCGGAGCGCTCGAGAGCTTTCGAAACGGAGCATTTCAGGTGCAGGATGCTGCTTCGATCCTGGTGGCAGAAAGTGCCGGGATCAAGAATGGTGATTACGTGATCGATGTGTGTGCGGCTCCCGGAGGGAAAGCCCTTCATGCAGCACAGCTTCTGGAAGGAAGCGGACACGTGGAGGCGCGGGATCTGACGGAGAATAAGGTGGAACTGATCCGGGAAAATATCTGCCGTATGGGATTTGAAAATGTTGAAGCTATTCAGCAGGATGCAACGGTGTACGATGCTGCATCGGCACTGAAAGCGGATGTCCTGATCGCTGATCTGCCGTGTTCCGGTCTCGGAGTTCTCGGAAAGAAAACAGATCTGAAGTATAAGATGACACCGGAACAGGAGAAGGAGCTCGCAGAGTTGCAGAGAGAAATTCTGGCTGCGGTTCATGATTATGTGAAGCCGGGAGGGACGCTGGTCTACAGTACCTGCACGATCTGGCGGTCAGAAAATGAAGAAAATACGAGATGGTTTCTGGAATGTTTTCCGGAATATTCGTTGGAAAATGAAAAGCAGATTTTCCCGTCCAGAGAAACGGACGGATTCTATATTGCCGTGCTGAAACGCAGGGCGGGAGGACAGTAGAATGGAAGAAATGCTACAATCAAAAAAGGATATTGCTTCGTTCACGCTGGATGAATTGAAAAATGAGATGAAAGAGATTGGGGAAAAACCGTTTCGCGCCGGTCAGATTTACGAGTGGCTTCACAAAAAGCTTGCAGATCGCTTTGATGAGATGACGAATTTATCGCTTTCACTCAGAGAAAAGCTGGATCAGAATTATGAGATCCGAAAAGTGGAGATGGTGCGGCGACAGATCTCGAAAATCGATGGGACAAACAAGTTCCTTTTCTGCCTGCAGGATGGCAACATGGTGGAGAGCGTGCTGATGAAATATAAGCACGGGAATTCTGTCTGTATTTCGTCACAGGTGGGATGCCGTATGGGATGCCGTTTCTGCGCGTCTACGCTGGATGGCCTGGAGAGGAATCTGACACCTTCGGAAATGCTGCGCCAGATTTACCAGATTCAGAAGATCAGCGGGGAGAGAGTTTCCAATATTGTTATCATGGGAACGGGAGAACCGCTGGATAATTATGACAATTTCCTGAAGTTTATTCATATGATTAGTGATGAACATGGATTAAATATCAGTCAAAGAAATATCACTGCTTCAACTTGCGGAATTGTGCCGAATATTTACCGGCTCGCGGATGAGAAACTTCAGATCACACTGGCTCTTTCCCTGCACGGCTCTACGCAGGAAAAGAGGAAAAGTCTGATGCCGGTGGCAAATAAATATGATTTGGAAGAAGTACTGAGGGCATGTGACGATTATTTTCGGAAAACCGGGCGAAGGATCACATTTGAATACAGCCTGGTTCACGGAGTTAATGATACGGAAGAAGACGCAGGCGAACTGATCCGGATTTTGAAGGATAGAAACTGCCATTTGAATCTGATTCCGGTGAATCCGATCAAGGAGCGAAATTACGAGAAACCGGATAAAAAAAGTGCCGCGAAATTTAAAAATAAGCTTGAAAAAAGCGGGATAAATGTTACTATAAGAAGAGAAATGGGCTCTGATATAGACGGGGCATGTGGACAGTTGAGACGTAAGACAATGCGAGGAGTATGATTATGAAGATATTTTCCATGACAGACGTGGGAAGAAAACGCGAAATTAATCAGGATTATGTGTTTGCTACTGATGAGCCGCTTGGAGTACTGCCGAATCTTCTGGTTGTGGCAGACGGAATGGGTGGACATAAAGCGGGAGATTTTGCTTCCAAATATACGGTGGAGGTTCTGGAGGAGGAACTGAAGCATACATTAAAAGAAGGACCGGAGGAAGTGTTGCTTGATGCTGTACAGACAGCGAATCACAAGTTGATTGAAGCGGCGGGCAAGGATATCAAACTGGAAGGTATGGGAACTACGCTCGTTGTGGCGACGGTGATCGATCATACACTTTACTTTGTTAACGTTGGTGACAGCCGTCTGTATTTGATCAACAAAGATATCAGACAGTTATCCAGAGATCATTCTCTGGTTGAAGAGATGGTAAGACTTGGCGGGATTAATGAAGAAGAGGCAAGGAACCATCCGGATAAGAACATCATCACAAGAGCAATTGGTGTGAAGGAGAACGTGGAGGCGGATTTCTTTGAATTCAGCCTGAAAAAGGGAGACACGATTCTTATGTGTACCGATGGACTATGCAATATGGTGGATGATGAAGAGATTTTTGCAATTATTAAGGGGGCAAGAGATATTGTTGAGGCGGGGCGCACTTTGATCGACCGCGCCAATGAAAATGGGGGAAAGGACAATATCGGTGTCGTTTTGGCACAGCCATTTTCTAATGAGGTGAGTATATGGTAAAAGATGGTATTTTCCTGAGCAACCGCTACGAGGTGCTGAGTAAGATCGGCGCTGGCGGTATGGCGGATGTTTACAAGGGACGCGACTGCATGCTGAACCGGTATGTGGCGATCAAGGTATTGAAGAAAGAGTATAGAGAAGATGAGAATTTTGTAAGGAAATTCCGCTCGGAAGCTCAGGCTGCGGCAGGACTTCAGAATCCGAATATTGTCAATGTTTATGATGTGGGTGAAGACCGGGGACTTTACTATATGGTAATGGAGCTGGTGGAAGGAATTACATTAAAAGAATATATACAGAAAAAAGGAAGGCTGTCCAACAAAGAGGTTCTCAGTATTTCGATCCAGATGTGTACCGGAATTGAAGCGGCACACAAGCATGAGATCATTCATCGGGATATCAAACCGCAGAATATCATTATTTCCAAAGAAGGAAAGGTAAAAGTAACTGATTTTGGTATTGCAAAGGCAGTATCTTCTCATACCGTCACTTCCAGTGCGATGGGATCGGTACATTATGTTTCACCGGAACAGGCACGTGGCGGCTTCTGTGATGCGAAGAGCGACATATATTCAGTCG
Organism: Bariatricus sp. HCP28S3_F11; assembly: GCF_052065395.1. Lineage (NCBI taxonomy): Bacteria > Bacillati > Bacillota > Clostridia > Lachnospirales > Lachnospiraceae > Bariatricus > Bariatricus sp. HCP28S3_F11. The sequence continues at coordinate 28,414 of NZ_JBQHUC010000029.1, forward strand.
GTATTACGATGTATGAGATGGCAACCGGAAAAGTCCCGTTTGACGGGGATTCTACCGTGGCGGTGGCCATGAAGCATCTTCAGGAAACGATGACGCCTCCTTCTGAGATTGTGCCAAGTGTTTCGCCTGCTCTTGAAAAAATCATTTTAAAATGTACGCAGAAGAGCCCGGAGAGAAGATATCAGAATATCAGTCTTCTGATTCAGGATCTGAAGCGGGCGCTGGTGGATCCGGACGGCAGGTTTGTGGATATGGGGCAGGCCTATGATGACGGCAACACCGTCATGATCTCCCAGGAAGAGATGGGGCGTATCCGGAACGGACGTGGTTATGACGAGTATGATGAAGAGTCCTACGATGACGAATACGGCGAAGAAGACGAATCGTACGGTGATGATTATGATGATGATGGGTACGATGACGAGGAAGAAGAGAAATACAGAAGCCGGAAGGGCAGCAGGAGCAATGATGTCAATCCAAGAATGAATAAGATGATGAAGATCCTCACGATCGTAGTCGCTGTGATCATTGTTTTCATTCTGATCTTCGTGATCGGCAAAGCGGCCGGTGTATTTAAATTCGGACCGGGAACAGAAGCAGTGGAAACGGATAGTAAGAATATTGAGGTTCCAAAGCTGGTTGGCGAGAATAAAGAAGTGGCTGATGAGATGTGCAGTAAGCATAATCTCGTGATGGAAGTAGTGAGCAAGGAGAATTCGGATAAATATCCGGAGAATACAGTGATCCGGCAGAGTATTGAAGCCGGCGAAAAGGTTGCAAAGAAGACCGTGATCGAGGTCGTGATCAGTTCAGGAGAGAAGGAAGTTACGATTGAGAGCGTCGAGGGAATGGATGAAGATGCGGCAAAGAAGACGCTGAAGGCACAGGGATTCACAGATTTTTCAGTGGATTCTGAATACAGTGACAAGTGGGAAAATGGTGTGGTGATCGGAACGAATCCGGCAGCAGGAGAAAAAGTGACGGTTGATACCAAGATCACACTGATCGTCAGCAAGGGCGCCCAGAAGAAGGATGTTCCGGACCTGAGGGGCAAGACCGTATCTGAGGCACAGAAACTGCTTGCAAGTGCAGGTCTTGAAGATGGTGGCAGCAGTGAGCAGTACAGTGACAAGTATGAAGCAGGCCTCATCATTTCCCAGTCCGTGACACCGGGAAGTAAGGTGAGCTCCGGTACATCGGTAAGCTATGTGGTCAGCAAAGGGAAGAAACCGGCTGATCAGGTGAAGGTTCCGTCTGTAACCGGTAAAGGTCTGGCCGATGCAATCAGTGCACTTTCGGCAAGAGGACTTTTCTATGAGGAAGTGACACAGACCAGTGATCAACCTTCCGGAACCGTTATCTCGGTAGAGCCGGGAGAAGGAACCTCTGTTGATATCGGTTCTACGGTCAAACTGTATGTAAGTGACGGAAGCGGTGGAAACCCCGATGAAGGCAGCGACGATGAGACTCAGCAGTAGGAAGCTAAAGAAAATGATAGAAGGAACTGTTTTATGCAGGGAAGAATTATAAAAGGAATTGCAGGATTCTACTACGTTTATGACGTAGTAGAATTCGCTGTTTATGAATGCAAGGCGAAGGGGATTTTCCGTAAAGAGAAAATAAAACCGCTGGTGGGAGATCTGGTAGAATATGAAGTCCTTGACAAAGAAGAAGGAACCGGAAATATCACGAAAATACTTCCGAGAAAGAGTGAACTGATTCGGCCTGCGGTTGCGAACATTGATCAGGCACTGGTTGTGTTTGCAGTGACAAAGCCGAAACCGCACTTCAATCTTCTGGATCGGTTTCTGGTAATGATGGAACGACAGGAGATGTCCGTCGTGATCTGCTTTAACAAGCAGGATCTTGCAGGAGAAGAGGAAATAGCAGAATTAAAGGCAACTTATGAATCATGCGGATACCGGGTTATCTTTACGAGTGCTTATAAAGAAGAAAATATTCAGGAAATCAAAGCGGTGTTGAAAGGGAAGATAACGGCTGTGGCCGGACCTTCGGGGGTGGGTAAATCTTCCTTGATCAATTGCCTGCAGGAGAACATCAACATGGAGACAGGGAGCATCAGCCGGAAGATTGAGCGCGGGAAACATACGACACGCCATTCCGAACTGATTCCTGTGGATGAAGATTCATATATCATGGATACACCGGGTTTTTCTTCGCTGTATACCAATGATTTTGAAAAAGAAGAACTGAAATCGTATTTTCCGGAATTCAGGGAATATGAAGGGACATGCAGATTCCTCGGATGTAATCATGTGAGCGAGCCGGGGTGTATGGTCAAGAATGCGCTGGAAGAAGGGAACATTCACCGGACAAGATACAACGATTATCTGGAGATGTATTGTGAACTGGAACAAAAGGAGAAAAGGAGATATTAAAAATGGAATATGTATTGTCACCTTCCATTTTGTCGGCAGATTTTGCCGTACTTGGAGATGAAATTCAAAAAACAGAGAGTGAAGGAGCGAAATATCTGCATTTTGACGTGATGGACGGAGTCTTTGTGCCGAGTATTTCTTTTGGAATGCCGGTCCTCAAATCTGTCAGAAAAGTGACCGGACAAGTTCTGGATGTACACCTGATGATCACAGAACCGATCCGTTATGTAGAAGAATTTGCAAAGTCAGGGGCAGATATCATCACCATTCATTATGAGGCATGTAAAGATGTGAGAGCAACACTCGCGAAAATACGCGAACTGGGGGTAAAGACAGGAATTTCCATTTGCCCTGAGACACCCGAGACGGTGCTGGAGGAGTTCATCGGAGAAGCAGATATGTTTCTTGTCATGACCGTTCATCCGGGCTTCGGCGGGCAGAAACTGATTCCGGAGACTCTTGATAAAGTTCGGAGACTGAGAAACATGCTGGAAGAAAAAGGAACAGAAACCGACATTCAGGTGGATGGCGGTGTTCATCTGGGCAATGTCCGCGAAATCCTTGATGCAGGAGCCAATGTTCTGGTGGCCGGTTCTGCAGTATTTAAAGGTGACGCGGCTGCAAATACAAGGGAATTTATGGAGAGTTTAAGAAGCTATGAGTAAAACCGTGATTATCACAGGGGGAGCACTGGACGAGGGGTTCGTAGAAAAGATACTTGGCGAAAACGAGGGAGCCTGCATAATCGGTGTGGACAGAGGTGTAGAGTATTTATATCACAATCAGATCATGCCGCAGTATATTGTGGGAGATTTCGACAGCATCGATCCTGAAGTCATCAAATACTACAAAGAAGAGACACATGTGCCGGTACGGGAATATAACCCGATCAAAGACGCGTCCGACACAGAAATCGCCATCCGGTTCGGAATCACATTGGGAAGCAAAGAAATCATCATTCTCGGCGCGACCGGCGGAAGGATCGATCACCTCTGGGCCAATGTCCAGTCACTGTATGTTGCCTGCCAGGCAGGAGTAGAAGCATACATACTGGACGAAAAAAATAAAATACGGGTAATCGATAAACCGTGTGTCCTGAAAAAATCAGAAGCATACGGAAAATATCTGTCCATTTTCTCACTCTCGGGAGAAGTGTTCGACCTGAATCTGAAAGGAACAAAATGGCCGCTCAGCCACCATACTCTGAAGCCATGTGACAGCCTGACTGTAAGCAATCAATTTAAAGAAGATAAGGTGGAAATTGAATTCACGTCCGGAGTGCTGGTGGTGATGGAGACCCGGGACTAGTGGGGACGGTTCTTCTGCCACGACCAGTGCCCTTTGGTCACTAGTGCGCTGGCATTAGGACTGTTGATGGGAAATAATTCGGTCAATCACACCGCGAGGTGTCCCGGTAAGGCGGTTTAACTGCCGAATCGAGATGCCTCTTTTATGTAATAAAACAATCGTATCCAGTAATCTGAGAACAAAGGCTGTGTCGGTTAATCCGCCCGTCCTTCCGGTATAGTCGTTATAACTGCTCCATTGATAACCGGATCCGGGGGATTTCTCCAGCCCGGCTTTGGCAGGATTATAATGAATATAGCGAAGTACAGTCAACAGAGCGTTATCCGAATCAACAGGTTCACTAAAATAGTGGCAATCTTGAACAAAACCGGTACGATCATATTTGGCGTTGAACCAACAGGCGTAAGGTGTGTTTATGTGACGGAATATAGATTCAAGTGAAACGGTGGCCGGGTGGTGAAGAAGCAGATGAACGTGATTTGACATCAAACAGTATGCGTAAATCTCAAATTTAAATTGATCTTTAAAGTATTCTAAAATATCCAGATATTTTAAATAATCTTTGGATTCTTCGAAAAGTAGTTGCCTGTCGGTTCTTTTGATTACTACATGATAAGTCTGAGTAGATGATTTTTTTCGTGCATGTCTTGTCAATAAAAATCCCTCCAAGCTGATATTTGATTATTTGAAACGAAAAACGGGTGAAAATTAGGAATGTTAATCAAAATTAAAATTGAAAAGAACGGATGTTTCATGAAACTTGTGTTTCCGATAATTCTATAATATAGCTTTTTGAAGAAAAGTAAAGAGTAAAATATTGAGTTTTTTTTATTTCTGTGGTAGCATTTACACGTCAAATATTTTTGATTATTATTAAATTAAGTAATATTTTGGGGAATATGCAAACAATAGCGCACCAAAGGGCGCTGCTCGTGGCAAAAGAAACGTCCCTGCAAAGGAGAAAATTATGAAATTAGGAATCGTAGGATTACCAAACGTAGGAAAAAGTACACTTTTCAACTCACTGACCAAAGCCGGTGCAGAGTCTGCGAACTATCCGTTCTGTACGATTGACCCGAACGTGGGTGTTGTTACCGTTCCGGACGAGCGCCTGAACGTCCTCGGGGAAATGTACCACACAAAGAAGATCATCCCGGCAGCGATTGAATTTGTAGACATCGCCGGCCTGGTAAAAGGTGCATCCAAAGGAGAGGGACTTGGCAATCAGTTCCTTGCCAATATCCGTGAGGTGGATGCGATTGTTCATGTTGTGAGATGTTTTGAGGACAGCAACATTGTACATGTAGACGGAAGCATTAACCCGCTCCGTGATATTGAAACGATCAATCTGGAATTGATTTTTTCGGATCTGGAAATATTGGAAAGAAGAATTTCGAAAGCTGTTCGCGCTGCGAGAAATGATAAGATGGTTGCGAAAGAACTTGCTCTTATGGAGCGAATCAAGGCGCATCTGGAGGAAGGAAAGCTTGCTAAGACTTTTGACGGGGTTCAGGATGAGGACGAGCAGGCATGGCTGGAAAGCTACAATCTTCTGACTTACAAACCGGTAATTTTTGCGGCAAATGTGAAAGAAGATGATCTCGCGGATGACGGTGCTTCGAATGCAGGAGTGCAGAGTGTGCGTAAATATGCGGCAAATGAGAACTGTGAAGTGTTTGTGGTTTGTGCACAGATTGAGCAGGAGATCGCGGAGCTTGAGGATGATGAGAAGAAAATGTTTCTTGAGGATCTGGGACTTAAAGAATCCGGACTGGAGAAACTGATCAAGGCAAGTTACAGTCTTCTTGGACTGATTAGTTATTTGACGGCCGGGGAGCCGGAAGTGCGTGCATGGACGATCAAGAAAGGAACAAAAGCGCCGCAGGCGGCAGGCAAGATCCATTCTGATTTTGAGCGTGGATTCATCCGGGCGGAGATTGTCTCCTATGATGATCTGATGGCTTGCGGTACGTACAATGCAGCAAAGGAGAAGGGACTTGTCAGACTGGAAGGCAAGGAATACGTGGTTCAGGATGGCGATATCATTTTGTTCCGGTTTAATGTATAATCAATTAGTAAATTTAAAATATCAGGGGTAGTATAACGAAAGAAAGAAGGGGATAATATGTCAGAAGCAATCATCTTTCCTCATTTGGGAATTGAATTGAAACATGTGGGCAGAGCAGTTTCGATTTTAGGATTTGATATCGCATATTATGGAATCATTATTGCAGCCGCTATACTTATAGGCACGCTTATTACCGTGCTGATTGCGAGGTATACGGGACAGAATCCGGAGGATTATCTGGATCTTGCGGTATTTGCAGTGATATTCGGAATCATCGGCGCCAGGTTGTTTTATGTAGCTTTTTCGTGGGAGCTGTATAAGGATCATCCGCTGAGTATTTTTAATATTCGTCAAGGAGGCCTCGCTCTTTACGGAGGACTGATCGCGGCGGTTATAACGGTTTTTATATTTGCATGGATCAAGAAGCTGTCGGCAGCCGAGATGCTGGATACCGCCTGTGTAGGACTTCTGGTTGGTCAAATGTTGGGGCGCTGGGGAAATTTCTTTAACCGTGAAGCGTTCGGAGAATATACGGATGGGTTATTTGCGATGATGTTACCGATCGATTCGGTTAGAGTTGCCGATGTGACAGACCGCATGAGAAATCACATTGAATTGATTGATGAGGTCCGATTCATTCAGGCACATCCGACGTTCCTTTACGAGTCTTTCTGGTGCCTTTTGGTTCTGATTGTGATTTTTTTCTATTATTCATACAGGAAGTTTGAAGGCGAATTATTCCTGGTATATCTGTTCGGATACGGGATAGGCAGAATGTGGATCGAGGGAATTCGCACAGATCAACTGACTGTTACCGGACTGGAACTCCCGGTGTCACAGATTCTATCCGGGCTTCTTGCGGTGGCGGCGTTGATTCTGATTGTTTACAACAGACAGCAGGATGATAAAACGAGACTGCGGAGAATGCGCGAAAAGGAAGCTAAGAAAAATGCGAAAAATGCAAGGAAGATGTTTCACGGGAAATAAAACAGAGTACGTCCGGTTGGTGTATCCGAAAAGGAACAATCTTCGATGAATAACTACTGGACTTTTGAAAATCAACAGACTATAATAAATATATATGTTAAATAATTGGCATAAATAAGGAGGAAACAAGAAATGGCAAGAGCAATGAAGACCATGGATGGTAACCATGCAGCCGCTCATGCATCGTATGCATACACAGACGTAGCTGCTATTTACCCAATCACCCCTTCATCCGTAATGGCTGAGGCAACAGATGAATGGGCTACTCAAGGAAGAAAGAATATTTTTGGACAGACTGTTCAGGTAACTGAAATGCAGTCTGAAGCAGGTGCAGCCGGAACAGTTCACGGTTCCCTGTCAGCAGGTGCGCTTACAACAACTTACACAGCTTCTCAGGGCTTACTTCTTATGATTCCTAACTTATATAAGATCGCTGGTGAGCAGCTTCCGGGTGTATTTAACGTATCTGCCCGTGCTATCGCAAGCCATGCATTATCAATCTTCGGAGATCACTCAGACGTATATGCATGCCGTCAGACAGGATGCGCTATGCTGTGTGAATCCAGTGTACAGGAAGTAATGGACTTAACACCGGTTGCTCACTGTGCAGCAATCAAAGGACGTATTCCTTTCATCAACTTCTTCGACGGATTCCGTACTTCTCATGAGATTCAGAAAATCGAGACATGGGATTACGAAGATCTGGAAGATCTGGTAGATAAGGATGCAATTGATGCTTTCCGTAAGCATGCTCTCAATCCAAATCATCCTTGCCAGAGAGGTTCTGCTCAGAACCCGGATATCTTCTTCCAGGCTCGTGAAGCATGTAACCCGTTCTACGATGCTATGCCGGCAATCGTACAGGAATACATGGACAAAGTAAATGAAAAGATCGGAACAAATTACAAACTGTTCAACTACCATGGAGCAGAAGACGCTGAAAGCGTGATCGTAGCTATGGGATCTGTTTGTGATACGATCGACGAGACAATTGATTACTTACTTGCTCAGGGCAAGAAAGTCGGTGTTGTTAAAGTTCGTCTTTACAGACCGTTCTGCGCTCAGGCCCTGATCGATGCAATTCCGGATACTGTTAAATACATCAACGTATTAGACAGAACAAAAGAACCTGGTGCTCAGGGAGAACCTCTGTACCTTGATGTTGTTGCAGCATTAAAGGGAAGCAAATTCGACGGCGTTAAGATCAATTCCGGACGTTACGGATTAGGTTCTAAAGATACAACACCGGCTCAGATCGTAGCTGTATTCGAGAACGAAGCAAAATCACTGTTCACAATTGGTATCGTTGATGATGTGACAGGACTTTCTCTTGAAGTTGGTGCTCCTCTGGTTACTACTCCGGAAGGAACAATCAACTGTAAGTTCTGGGGACTTGGAGCTGACGGAACTGTTGGTGCCAACAAGAACTCCATCAAGATCATCGGTGACAACACGGATATGTATGCACAGGCTTACTTTGATTATGACTCAAAGAAATCAGGCGGTGTAACAATGTCTCACCTTCGTTTCGGTAAGAAACCGATTAAGTCTACTTACCTGATTCATAAGGCAAACTTTGTTGCATGCCATAATCCGTCTTATGTAAATAAATACAACATGGTTCAGGAACTTGTTGACGGCGGTACATTCCTTCTGAACTGTCCATGGAATGCAGAAGAGCTTGACAAGCATCTTCCGGGACAGGTGAAAGCATTCATCGCTAACCACGGAATCAAGTTCTACACCATTGATGGAATCAAGATCGGTAAAGAAATCGGACTTGGCGGACGTATTAACACCGTTCTTCAGTCAGCATTCTTCAAACTGGCTAACATCATTCCGGAAGAAGAAGCAATCGACCTGATGAAGAAAGCAGCAAAAGCTACTTACGGCAAGAAGGGTGATAAGATCGTTCAGATGAACTACGATGCAATCGAAGCAGGTGCTAAACAGGTTCATGAAGTAGAAGTTCCGGAAAGCTGGAAAGACTGCGCAGATGAGGGATTATTCACACCGGAAGTTAAGGGTGGAAGAGAAGACGCTGTTTCATTCGTTAAGAATATTCAGGCTAAAGTTAACGCTCAGGAAGGTTACTCTCTGCCGGTATCTGCATTCACAGAATATGTAGATGGTTCTACACCGTCCGGTACTGCAGCATACGAGAAACGTGGTATCGCAGTAGATATCCCGGTATGGAAACCGGAAAACTGTATCCAGTGTAACCGTTGTGCATATGTATGTCCGCACGCTGTAATCCGTCCGGTAGCACTTACAGAAGAAGAAGCTGCAAAAGCACCGGAAGGAATCAAGACAATCGATATGATCGGTATGCCGGGACTGAAGTTCACAATGACTGTTTCAGCATATGACTGTACAGGATGTGGCTCATGTGCTAACGTTTGTCCAGGAAAGAAGGGTGAAAAAGCTCTTGTTATGGAAAACATGGAAGCAAACGCAGGCGAACAGGTATACTTCGACTTTGGTACAGAAATCGAAGTGAAACCGGAAGTTGTTGCTAAATTCAAAGAAAATACCGTTAAAGGTTCTCAGTTCAAACAGCCGCTTCTTGAATTCTCAGGAGCTTGTGCAGGATGTGGTGAGACACCATACGCTAAATTAGTTACACAGTTATTCGGTGACAGAATGTACATCGCTAACGCAACAGGATGTTCTTCCATCTGGGGTAACTCTTCACCGTCTACACCATACACAGTAAACTCTAAGGGACAGGGACCTGCATGGTCTAACTCATTGTTCGAGGACGCTGCTGAGTTTGGTTACGGTATGTTATTAGCTCAGAAAGCATTAAGAGAAGGCCTGAAAGCGAAAGTTGAAGCTGTCGCAGCATCAGAAGGATGCAGTGAAGAAGCAAAAGCTGCTTGCCAGGAATGGTTAGATACCTACTCATGCGGAGTTACAAACGGAACAGCTACAGATAAATTAGTTGCAGCATTAGAAGGATGCGATTGTGAATTATGCAAAGATATCGTTAATAATAAGGATTTCCTTGCTAAGAAATCGCAGTGGATCTTCGGTGGTGACGGATGGGCTTACGATATCGGATTCGGCGGTGTTGACCATGTTCTTGCAAGTGGAAAAGACATCAACATCATGGTATTCGATACAGAAGTTTACTCTAACACAGGCGGACAGTCTTCTAAGGCTACCAAGACCGGCGCAATCGCTCAGTTCGCAGCAGGCGGAAAAGAAGTTAAGAAGAAAGATCTTGCTTCTATCGCAATGAGCTACGGCTATGTATACGTTGCACAGATCGCTATGGGTGCTGACTTCAACCAGACTGTAAAAGCGATCTCTGAAGCAGAAGCATATCCGGGACCGTCTCTGATTATTGCTTACGCTCCATGTATCAACCATGGTATCAAGAAAGGTATGAGCAAAGCTCAGACAGAAGAAGCTTTAGCAGTAGAATGCGGATACTGGAACAACTTCCGTTACAATCCGGCTGCAGAAGGCGCTAAGTTCACTCTTGACAGCAAGGAGCCTAAGATGGAAGGATACAAAGACTTCCTGAACGGAGAAGTTCGTTACAACGCATTAGCAAGATTCAATCCTGAAAAAGCAGAAGTAATGTTCGCTAAGAATGAAGCTGAAGCAAAAGCAAGATATGAATATCTGAAGAAACTGGTTACTCTGTACGGAGAAGACTAGGACACCGAAAAATAAGTTTCTGATACATTGACGCAGGATGATTGTTTCATATGCAAGGAGGAATGAGGCGTAGCGGTGACTACGTCGATTGACGACAACACTGCAGATGAAACAATCAGACAAGTCAAGGTGTCAGTTACTTATTATTCGGTGTACTAGGATAAATAAAGGATAAAAAAAACGGCATGGCCTTAGGGCTGTGCCGTTTTTTGGATAAGACAGACGTTTCGAGTGATCTGGGTATTTTCTGAGAAAACGCGCCGTCTTACTCTGGAGGGAGCGGAAGTGATTGGTGTGTATGAGGCAAAGCCAACCCCATCAGGTCTTACCCGCAATATTGTCCAATGCCTGGAAGACTATGGAATTCCGCTTCATTTGTCCAGTACGGTGACCCGTGTATTCGGAGACAGTCGTCTGACTGCCGTGGAGATCTCTAAAGTCAATGATAAGATGGAACCGATTGCAGGAACAGAAGAAATTGTGGAGTGTGATACGCTGATCCTTTCTGTGGGGCTGATACCGGAGAATGAAATTGCAGGTTCACTGGGAATACCAATGGATATGCATACGAAAGGGCCGGTTTGTGATGAGCATTTTATGACTGAAAAAGAAGGAATATTCTGCTGTGGAAATGCGCTCCATGTCAATGATCTTGTGGATTATGTGACAGAGAGCGGGATCGCTGCGGGAAAGGCAGCTGCCGTCTATGAAAAGAAAAAACGGGAATACTTAGAACTGGAGGCGGGAGATTCCCTGCAGTATGTTGTACCACAGAGGATCGAAAAGAGCGCTGGAACGGAAAAGATCGTTCTTTATTTCCGAAGCAGAGCAGAGATGGAGGAAGCGGTATTTACCTGCCTTTCAGGAGACAAAATTCTGTATGAAAAAAGGTTCCGCAATCTCAAACCTCCGAAAATGTTCCGGTCGTGCCGGTGAAAGTCTCTGCGGAGATTCCAAAAGAAAGAATATTTGATGTGATGAAGGAAATCAGTAAAGTGCAGGTGACAGAGCCGCTCGGTACGGGGGATATCGTGATTGAAAATGTACTGGGGCTGGGCGTCGATGTCGTGATAACGAGTGACCTGATGAAAGGAGAAGTGTAACATGAGTAAACCATATAAAGGATTTGAACCCAAATGGGTAAAAGAGGCTGCGCCGAAAGACAGTTATCGTTCCATTTTCCGTTGGGGCGATCCGGATTTTGTGAAATATCCGAAAGAGTCGCTGTACAAAATGATGAAAGAAAAATTTAAAATGACGGATGCGGATTTCCAGCAGTACGATGGCAGTATCGGTATGGAGAAGGTCGTACTTGATCAGCCGTCCCGCCTTGCTACGGAGCATATTGAAGCACTGAAGAAGATTGTTGGGGAAAAGTATGTCACGACAGAGGACTACCCGAGACTGGCAGTTGCTTATGGAAAGACCGGATACGATGCAATCCGTCTCAGAAGACATCAGATCGATTCGCTGCCCGATGCAGTTGTTTATCCGGATACGACTGAGCAGGTGGAACAGATCGTGGCATACTGTACAGAACACAAGATCCCACTGTATGTATATGGCGGGGGCAGCAGTGTGACAAGAGGTGTGGAGCCGACTCTGGGAGGAATTTCGCTGGATATGAGGCTCCGGTTCAATAAGGTCCTCAAATTTAACAAGATATAGCAAGAATTCTCCCACCTCTTTAGGTGGCGAGATGAATTGCAAAAAAATACGAGAGAACACTTGTTCTAATGTGCCGGATGTGGTACAATATAATCA